>JAITHZ010000273.1 GCA_031279795.1 Bacteroidales bacterium | reverse complement strand
TAACATTATTTAATAAAACCGAGAATCAGTTGTTATTAACATATTATCAGATTTTCTTGAGGAGCTTTTGGTTTGATTTTGTCTTCTCTTGTGCGTCGATAATACAACTTTCTCGGTTTTTATTTTTTTGAGTGAAAGTATCATTTTTATATTAATTAACTATCATAAATTTATTTACCTGCAAACATTCAGTATCTTTGCCGTATCATAAAAATTAACTATAAATTCACCTGATATGATAACACGAAGGAATTTCTTACGGACAGCAGCAATGGCGTCTGCAGGTCTGGCCACCGGGAGCTTGGGAGTTGCCAGCGCGCAACGATTGAGTGGCAAAAATGTAACCGGCAACGAGCGCGTCAATGTTGCGTTTATTGGCATTGGCAATCGCGGAGAACAAGTGCTGGAAGATGTCATCCGGACGAATCTGGCAAACATCGTTGCCTTGTGCGACGTTGACATGGGAGCGCCACACACACAAAAAGCGATCGGACTGTTTCCCAATGCCCGAAAATTTAAGGATTTTCGCGAAATGTTCGACAAAATGCCAAACGGATTCGACGCAGTATTTGTCTGTGTCCCCGACCATTCACATTTTCCCATTTCGATGACTGCCATTTTGTCAGGCAAACATGTTTATGTCGAAAAACCTATGGCGCGCACCTTCCTCGAAGCCGAACTGATGATGGAAGCAGCACGGAAACATCCAACTGTTGTTACGCAAGTTGGCAATCAGGGACATTCCGAAGCCAATTATTTTCAGTTCAAAGCATGGAAAGAAGCCGGTATCATCAGAAATGTAACGTCTGTAACCGCTCACATGAACAATCCACGCCGCTGGCATACTTGGAATACAGATATTTATCGTTTGCCCGAAGCAGATCCGATGCCGGAAACATTGGACTGGAATGCGTGGTTGTCGGCTGTGCCATATCACGACTACAGCAACAAATACCACAATGGCGAATGGCGCAGCTGGTACGATTTTGGCATGGGCGCACTCGGCGACTGGGGGGCGCATATTCTTGACACAGTCCACGAATTTTTGGAACTTGGCCTGCCATACGAAATAAACCCCTTGAAACTAACAGGTCATAATGATTATTTCTTTCCAAAATCATCGACAATACTTTTCCGGTTTGCACCACGAAAAGACATGCCACCAGTGGATATCACCTGGTACGACGGCACCGATAACATTCCGCCAATACCCGATGGATACGGCGCTTCCGAAATTGACCCGAACATTCCGCCTTCAAGTGCGGGAGAAATTACACCGATTACACTCAACCCCGGGAAAATCATTTATTCCAACGAATTGACATTTAAAGGAAGTTCGCACGGAAGCACTTTGTCCATCATTCCCGAAGGCAAGGCAAAAGAAATGGAGGAAAAATTGCCTGAAATTCCAAAAAGTAGTTCAAATCATTTTGCAAATTTTCTACTGGCATGTCAAGGAAAGGAAAAAACTCGCTCACCGTTTGAAATTCACGGACCGTTAAGTCAAGTATTTTCGCTCGGCGTCATCGCTCAGCGACTGAATACACAACTGAATTTTGACACACGTCTGAAGCAAATTACAAACAACCCGTTTGCAAATGCTATGCTGGCTGGTATACCGCCACGCAAAGAATGGAACGATTTTTATAAAATTTAAAAATTGATAATCAATGAAAAGCAAACATATTATTTGGGGACTTTCCTTAGCGCTTTCCCTGCCGCTCAATGCGCAAAATACAAGCTGGACGTCCTTGTTCAATGGCAAAAATTTGAAAGGATGGAAAAAAATATGCGGAAAGGCAGACTTTGATGTAAAAGAGGGCATTATAACCGGAAAGGCTAAAACAGGAACACCCAATACATTTTTAATTACGGAAAATGAATACGGTGATTTTATACTTGAATTTGATTTTAAGGCAGAAGAAGGCGTAAATTCCGGCGTACAGTTCCGGAGTAAAGTGCAGGAAAATCTTGTAACTGGCTATCAGTATGAAATTGATCCTGCAGCACAGAACAGTGGCACCGTTTATGACGAAAACGGACGAGGCTGGCTGTACTCGTTGAACAACAATCAACTGGCAAAAAAGGCATATAAACCAGCAGAATGGAATACAGCGCGGATTGAAGCTGCTGGAAAATCAATACGGACATGGATAAATGGTGTTCCCTGCGCCGAAATTTGGGACGATGCAATTCCGCGGGGATTCATCGCTTTGCAGGTGCATCAAATTGAAAACAAGAAAGATGAGGGAAAATTAATAGCATGGAAAAACATCCGCATCTGTACTGCCAATCTGGAAAATGCCCTGATACCTAACCAAAAGACAATTGTCGAAATAAATTGCATCGACAACTCGTTGTCGGAACGGGAAAAAGCCGAAAACTGGAAATTGCTGTGGGACGGCCAAACCACCAATGGCTGGCGCGGTGCAAAAATCGACCAGTTTCCCGAAAAAGGCTGGGCAATCGAACATGGAATCTTAAAAGTACAGCAAAGCTCCGGAGCCGAATCAAACAACGGAGGCGATATTGTTACTACAGCCAAATACAAAAATTTCATCCTGCGCGTTGACTTCAAAATCACTGAAGGAGCCAATAGTGGTATTAAGTATTTCGTTGATCCTTACCTGAATAGGGGAGAGGGTTCGGCTATTGGATGCGAATTTCAACTGTTGGACGATTTACGCCATCCTGATGCAAAACTGGGCGTAAAAGGCAATCGAACGTTGGGTTCATTGTATGATTTGATACCTGCACCTGATGCTAAACCCTTTGATATCAACCGATTCAATACAGCCGTGATTATTGTCAACGGTAATCACGTCGAACATTGGCTGAATAACGTCAAACTAATTGAATACGAACGCAATAACCAAATGTGGAATGCATTGGTAGCCTACAGCAAATATGCCGATTGGCCAAGTTTCGGAAATGCTGTCGAAGGAAATATCCTGTTGCAGGATCATGGAGATGAAACATGGTTTAAAAATATCAAAATAAAAGAATTACCATGAATTATTTTGAACAGATGAAAAATGAGAAATGAGAAAATAAAATTAGGAATCATCGGTTCTGGGTGGATTGCTGAAAAGATGGCAATTACTGTTCGTGAAATTGCCGATGTTGAAGCGTATGCCATTGCTTCGCGAGATTTAGCGACAGCACAGTCATTCGCCACAAAATGGAACTTAGCGAAAGCATACGGTTCATATGAAGAAATGCTTGAAGATGAAGATGTTCAATTGGTTTATATTGCCACACCACATTCGTGTCACTACGAAAATGTGCGTTCGTGTTTGTTAAAAGGTAAAGCTGTATTATGTGAAAAAGCATTTACAGCTAATGCATGCCAAGCCGAAGAACTGATACGGCTGTCGGAAGAAAAACACGTTTATCTTGCCGAGGCAATGTGGACACGATACATGCCTATGTCTCAAAAGATTAAAGAACTTGTTTCCAGCGGAATAATTGGTATTCCAACCATCTTGTCAGCAAATCTCGGATACCCTATAAGTCATAAGAAACGATTACTTGATCCAGCGTTAGCGGGTGGTTCCTTACTTGATTTAGGAGTTTATGCAATTAATTTTGCATCCATGATCTTTGGCACGAATGTAAAAAAAGTTATCTCATCTTGTACCAAAACACACACAGGCGTAGATGCACAAAATAGCATCACACTTGTTTATAATGATGACAAAATGGCAGTACTTTACAGCACAATGTATGCCAAAACTGACCGTCAGGGAATTATTTCTGGTGAAAAAGGGCATTTGGTTGTAGAAAATATCAATAATCCCCAAAGCGTAACCCTACTATCCAGCGATTATGAAAAGATTGCACGCGATGAATGTCCGCCGCAAATTACCGGTTACGAGTATCAGGTATACGCTTCGGTAGAAGCATTACAGAATGGCTGGATTGAATCGCCCTATAT
Organism: Bacteroidales bacterium; assembly: GCA_031279795.1. GTDB lineage: Bacteria > Bacteroidota > Bacteroidia > Bacteroidales > WRGA01 > WRGA01. The sequence goes on along the minus strand of JAITHZ010000273.1, from coordinate 1,614 downwards.
GCCACATGCCGAAACGCTTCGTATCATGCGTCTGATGGATGGCCTGCGCGAAGAATGGGGAATAAGATTCCCGTTTGAATAAAGTTTTTTGTAATTAATTATACAAATTATCTTAATGGCGTTAAGAAATAAATCTTAACGCCATTGCTTTGTAATTATATTACTATCTCGCTTATCTTATGCCAGAAGAAGAATTTAAAAATAGATTTAAAGAAAAATAAATACATGTTTAAAATATTATTAGTAAAACACATTCACACTTTGAAGTGTCGGAAGACGGCACCGAAAGCGAAGTGTTGGATTTTTTGAATTGATTTTGCGCGTTAGATTATCGGTATAAAATTTTCGTTGCATATATCAACTATTTATTATACCTTTGCAGCGCAAAAAAAATACAGATATGAATACTCAAAATTTTCCAAATTCATTACGGATTGCAGTGTCGATGAAAATTATCGAACACGCATTTGACAAACTTATTTTTACCAAGCACAATCTTACGGCACAGTCGCACGGCGTTTTATTGCTTGCTTATTTTGTTGAAGGAATTACGCAAAACGAAATTGCAGAACTGGCTAAAACTGACAAATCGGCTGTGCTTCGTCAAATTGATTTGCTTGAAAAAGAGAAACTTGTATGCAGAAAAACGGATGCACAGGACAGGCGAAAAAATCATATTATGGTTACCGAAAGAGGCAAACTGATTGTGCAAAATATCGTTAATGAAGAAAAAAGAGTATTCAGTTCGCTTATGGAAGGAATTGACGAACAGGAATTTGAAACATTTTATAAAGTACTGAATGTTATGAAAATCAATGCCGAAAAAGTTTGATATTTTTTTATTTATAAAGTTTATAAATACAATTATTGCAAAGCGCAAATATATGAAACAGACATTTATTATAACAGGAAGTAAATTTTTAAACAAAATTTATAACCGCCGAAATACGAAAATGTAAGGCGTGTTGGAAATGTGTTGAGGTGTCTCCCAAAGATGTTTTCGGGCGAATTATTGTTGGTTGGCACAAACACATTAAAATACAAAAAACCGAATCGTGTATCGGGTGTTGCAAGTGTGCATATATAGTGTAATTTCAAAAAATTAAGGACAATGAAAAAGTCAAGAAAAACAGTATCAATTTTACTTTTGCTTTCGTTTATAATGCTGACTGTTAGCGGAATTATCATTCTTCCTATGCCTTCAGACGGCACAAACAGTCACACGTGGTTGCACCTGCACGTTTTATTTGCAATTATATTTATAGTTGCAGGTATTTATCATATTGTTCATAATTGGAAAACACTGAAAATGTATTTTAAAAAATAATATTAAAATTTCCTTTCTTATTTCGTTTTTAATTTTTTGGGAAAAATATATTGCTTTTTTTTTGCAATTTTGACCTTTTGATCAAACAAATTTGAGTCGCTGACCAAACTTATATTCCGAATTATCTGTACCTTTCCTCTATAAATCCCCCGACAATTTCAGCGAGGTAATGGTAAAATAGTTGTATATCAAAGCCATAAGTTTATTGGGGTAGTATAAATGAAATAGCATTGCAGAAAGTATCATTACGACGCTTCCTACAAAAGAAAAAAATAAAATACTTTCCT
>JAITHZ010000220.1 GCA_031279795.1 Bacteroidales bacterium | reverse complement strand
AACATTACCCGGAATTAATGTCATTTCTGGCGCATTTCTGATGTTTGTACCAAACGAAAATTATGGCGAAAAAGGTGTGTTTGTTTTTGCAGATTGCGCCGTATTGCCCGAACCTACGGCAGAGGAACTGGCACAAATTGCTGTTTCGTCGGCAAAAACGGCAGCCGATATTGCCGGTATTGAGCCTCGCGTTGCCATGTTGAGTTTTTCAACCAAAGGAAGCGCCGTACATTCTTCAGTAACCAAGGTGCAGGAAGCTACTCATATCGCGAAAACACTGAATCCCGCGCTCAAAATAGACGGCGAACTGCAAGTCGACGCTGCAATCGTCCCATCAGTAGGGAAAAGTAAAGCGCCCGGAAGCGATATCGCCGGAAATGCCAATGTGCTGGTCTTCCCTTCGCTTGAATCGGGAAACATTGCCTACAAATTGGTACAGCGACTGGCCGGAGCCGAAGCCATAGGCCCTGTTCTTCAGGGAATTGCCGCGCCAGTAAATGATCTATCCCGCGGGTGCAGCGTTGATGACATTTATTATCTGGTTGCCATTACCGCTAATCAGGCATTGGGCATTAAAAAATCATAAACCCGAACAATCATGTCAGAAATCATAGAACCAATAGAACATTTCGGTTTGAGCCGAAAAGATACGAAAAAAAAGCTGTTTTCCAGAATTGGTGTTGTAGGTTGCGGACACGACGGGCAACACATTGTTGGATTGACAGCCTCAGCTGGATTGGAAGTAATTTTTGCCGACATTTCGGAGGAAAAAATTAACATGGCGCGCAACAATATCAGCCGGAATCTGGATACAAAAGTGGAAAACTGGGGATTAACCACATCGGAAAAGCACGCAATCATGTCACGTATCAGAGGCACACTGGATTATAACGATTTGAAAGGCTGCGATTTCGTTATCGAATGCATCCGTTATGACGAAAAAACCGGAGAACGAAACACATTTCTTCGCAAGGAAGTATTCAAACAAATGGAAAACATTCTGGAGCCGAATGCTGTGATTGCAACAAACGCTTCTACGGTTATTATCAGCGAACTGGCTTCCGATTTGGAATATAAGGAACGCTGTATAAGCCTGAACTTCCTGGTGGCGCAACCCGATGCCGGTATCATCGAAATAGTAAAAGGATTATACACTTCTGACGAAGTATTTGAGAAAATGAAACTTTTCTGCAAAATCATCAAACACGATTATATATCGGTTCACGAAAGCAATGGAATAGTCAGTATGCGTCTGTTTGTCACACTGTTGAACGAAGCCTGCCAGATGTTAATGGAAAATATTGCTTCACTGGAAGACATTGACAAACTGTTGCAGGTTGGGTATGGCTACCGGCTGGGCGTGTTCCGTTCTGCCGACTTGCTGGGAATCGAAAAGCTGGTGCCGCTGATGAACAACATGTTCGACGAATATGGCGACAAGAAATACAAGCCATCTCCGCTGCTGCTTCGCCTGTACCGCGCAAAGCATTTTGGCGTGAGAGAACAAAAGGGCTTCTATTTGTACGATGAAAATGGGAAAATTCTGAGGTCGGCCATTAAAAATTAAAAGATAGATAAAGATTAAACTGTGTTAATATGAATATACTTGTTTTAAATTGTGGCAGCTCTTCGGTTAAGTATAAGCTGTTTGACATGAAAACGAAAAAAATACTTGCACAAGGAGGCGTTGATAAAGTCGGACTGAAAGGTTCGTCGTTGAAACTCACGCTCGAAAATGGCGACAAGGTAATTCTTGATGGCGAAATACTGGAGTACCAGTCGGCCATCGAATACATACTGGGCGTGCTGACCAGCGAAAAGTACGGCTGCATCAAATCGCTGAACGAAATTGACGCCGTAGGACACCGCGTAGTACATGGCGGAGAAAAATTCAATGAAAGTATGCTGATTACCGACGATGTGTTGCACAAAATCGAAGAATGTATCGAAATTGCGCCGTTGCACAATCCACCGAACCTGAAGGGTATCAACGCTATTAGCGAACTTATTCCCAATGTTCCGCAAGTTGCCGTGTTCGATACGGCATTTCATCAGACGATGCCGGAATATGCCTACATGTACGGTATTCCCTATTCGCTCTACAAAAAATACGGTATCCGGAAATACGGTTTCCATGGCACGAGTCACCGGTATGTAGCCCGACGTGCCTGCGAACTGTTGAACGTGCCTTACGAATCGCAACGCATCATCACCTGTCACATAGGAAATGGCGGGTCAATCGCAGCCATCCGAAACGGCAAATCGGTCGATACCACTATGGGATTTACACCCGTAGAAGGCCTGTTGATGGGAACGCGCAGCGGCGATATTGATGCCGGCGTATTGCCTTTTCTGATGGACAAAGAAATGATTGGCGCCAGTGGAATTTCTACATTACTTAACAAACACAGCGGAATACTGGGCATTTCCGGTGTATCATCGGACATGCGCGAACTGTTGGCCGCCATCGAAAACGGAAATACGCAAGCTATACTTGCGCTCAACATGTATAATTACCGCATCAAAAAATACATCGGCGCTTATGCTGCGGCGTTGGGCGGCGTTGATATCCTGATTTTCACCGGTGGCGTCGGTGAAAATAATGCACTGATACGTTTCGAGGTTTGCAGCAACTTGGAATTTATGGGAATTGCTGTGAATGAGGATATTAATAAAGCCACGCGAGCCGAAGAAAAAACGATCAGCTTGGAAAATTCGCATACCAAGATCATGGTTATTCCCACCGATGAGGAGCTTATGATCGCTTCGGATACGATGGCATTGTTAGAAATCTCGCTTGAATAGCGTAAATTAGAGATTATTAATAATCTGATATTGATATTTATGATTAATTTACGTGTTTTATACGAAGAATATACCTAACTTTGCCCAGTGATTTTTTTTCATAGTATTAGATTTTAAGGTTAATGAAGATTGGTTGTCGAGAGACAACCTTTTTCGTCTTCAGGAATTTAGTAAGGGATATTATCTATATTTGCAACATTCGGGTAAAGCATTATAAACACTATCGGTTGCGCGGTATTTTCCGGCGTCGTGTCCGGCTTTGGCTACGGCTTTTGTCGCATTTTCCAGCACGCTGTCTTCGAAATAGTCAAATTGCAGCAGTTGTTTGTCGGAATCCCAAACGACTGGCGACAATGTTCCATAAACGCTGGCGGCTTTTTCAATCCTATTTTTGCACATATCGCAATTGCCACGCACAGAGATGGATGCGTGTTTCCTTTTGTCACTGGCAGCGGCATATGTCCGATCAGTGTTCATCATGCTTTTTTTTCCTTCCAGTTGTGCGCTTGCGTCGATGGCAAACGCGCCACTTGTGACAACGGATTCACCATCATTCAGTCCTGCGAGTACAGCATAGCTCTCGCCAAGGTCGGCGCCCAATTCCACTTCCCGCATAACAAAGGCCGGAGGATTGGACGCTGGCAGCTGCACATAAACGATGGAGCGTTTACCAGTCCACAGGAGCGCAGTTTTTGGAATAATGATGGCAGCACCCTGCGATGGCAGTGTTGCCCGAATGACGGCGCTAGCATACATTTCCGGTTTCAGTTCGCGGTTAGGATTGGCTGTTTCCACGCGTATTTTGGTGGTACGTGTTGTTTTATTGAGGGAAGGATCAATGAAGGCAATTTTCCCTGAAAAAGTTTTGCCAGGCAACGAAGTGAGTGTATATTCCACCCTGTCGCCGACTTTCAAGCAGGGTAAATCCGTCTCGTAGGCATCGAACATAGCCCACACCAGCGACAAATCCGCTACATCGTACAGCACGCTTCCCTGAGTGACGTAATCGCCCTGTGCCACACGCTTGGCAGTCACGACACCGGAAACGTCGGCAGTAATATCCAGCAAGGCAGAGACCCTTCCGGTGCGTTCCATGTCGGCAATCCGGCTGTCGGACAGTTTCCACTGCCGGAGTTTTTCGCGAGCGGCTTCGAGCAGCGCCGGTTGAACGGTTTCTAATTTCTTTGCTTCAAGCAGTTCCTGCTGAGCGTTTTGCAAATCCGGCGAATAAACGGCAGCAATTACCTGACCAGTAGTGATAGTCTCGCCAGTGACATTGATCACCAAGCGTTCGATTCGTCCATTCACATGCGATACTTGCGAACGCAACAGTCGTTCGCTGGGTTGAATCGTGCCGTAGAGATGCAATTCCTTCACTGGATTGCCACGCATTGCGGTTACGGTTTGGATGTTTGCCAGAGCAATGGCTTCTTTCGACATCGTAATAGCATCAGGTTCAATACCTTCATCTCCTCTACCAGATATTTTCAGTGGAATCAGATCCATAGCACAAATAGGGCATTTGGCTGACTTCTCCTGTTGAATTTGCGGATGCATGGAGCATGTCCATAGTTGCGTTTCATTCTCGGAATTAAGCTGTTTCGCATTTTCTGCGCTGCTGTTGTTTCCTTTGCCAAATATCACCCATCCCAGCAACAAACCAACTACCAGAAAAAAGATATAATGTATGGAATGTGTTTTTAAAAAATTCATAATTTATAACTTCCGATTTGCGTTAATTCATAGTTCTAAGTTGATTTAATGCCTTTAATCATGTGATAAAATTTCACATACTGCGTACCGCCAATTTCCTTCACATCGCTTACACCGCGAAAATCAGACGATGAAAAGTAACGCATCAGTTGCAAGTAAAACGTTTTCCCCGCAGTATCTTCGTGAATGTAGAGTTGCAATGGACGGTCGTCAGCGTCCGGTTCGTTGGCTAAGCCCTCCCAGTCGTCATTTTCAAACATTTCCATCACTTTTCGGTCGTCAGAACCGCCCGGTACAGCGCCGCGTTGAGGTGTGGCAAATTTTTTTACTGCTATATCTGTGATTTTGCCGCCACTCTGTTTATTGTACCAGCTTTTGCATCCAGACCATGCAGAAAAGCCAAAATATAGCAGCCCAATTCCCGCAATAATACGGATAAGTAAGTTCCCAATCGGAATAATTGACGGGAAAATAATCAGCAGCACACAAACTGCAGTCAGCACATAGTAAATCGTTCGTTTTGTAGAATCGACTCTTTCCTCAAATTCCACAGGATTGTTACGATAATAATCGTACATGTTTTCAGGATAATTTATTTCCATTGTTTGCTTATTAATTAGTTGGAACTGAAAAATATAAAATGAAACTCCTGACAAAGGTAATAGAAAAAAAATAAATGCCACAAAATAATTTCCCTTAGATCCGCAAATATTTTGTAACTAATTGACATGCAATATTCCGTTTATCCAACCAAATGAATAGAGAATATTATAAACGCCTTAATTTCAATAATATGACAAAGTTTCTGTTTGCGCCGCAATGAACATGAGTTAATTGTTTATAAATAGCAGATGCATGGTCTTAATTTTTATTTCATCTACTTGAAGATTGCATGATTTTTTGTACCTTTGCATCTATTGGATACAATATAATTTATGGAAAACAAAACAAGCCCTGTTGAACTGGGGACAAAGAATGTTGGAAGTTTGCTTGTCGGATATGCTGTGCCGGCCATTATTGCAATGACTGCCGCGTCGTTATATAACATTACCGACCGGATTTTTATTGGACATGGAGTTGGGGCGCTGGCAATTTCGGGTCTGGCGATAACCTTTCCGTTGATGAATCTGGCAGCAGCGTTTGGAGCGCTGGTTGGTGCGGGTGGATCTACGCTGCTGTCTATCAGAATGGGGCAAAAGGATTATAAATCGGCCAATCTGATTTTGGGAAATGTATTGATTTTGAACATTATTATAGGAATTATTTTTTCTATAGTGACATTGCTATTGCTTAATCCAATACTGTATTTCTTCGGAGCAAGCGAAAATACGTTGCCTTATGCTCGCGATTTTATGCTTGTAATCCTTTGTGGAAATGTTTTCACGCATCTGTACATGGGTATGAATACGCTTCTCCGCTCGGCGGGCAATCCACGAAAGTCGATGTTTGCTACTATCGTGACGGTGCTTATTAACTTGATATTAAACCCTTTGTTTATATTCGTTTTCAATTGGGGCATTCGCGGAAGCGCGCTGGCTACCATCATTTCGCAGGTTATCGTTCTGCTGTGGCAGTTCCATTTTTTCAGCAACAATGATTATTTTATTCATATTCAGAAAGGAATATTTCGGTTAAAACGTAAAATAGTCACAGATATTCTTTCTATCGGTTCGCCGCAATTTTTTCTGAATGCCGCTTCGTGTGTTATTGTAATAGTTATAAATCAAGGGCTCATACATTACGGAGGCGATTTGGCGGTCGGAGCTTATGGGATTGTGAATCCTGTC
>JAITHZ010000174.1 GCA_031279795.1 Bacteroidales bacterium | reverse complement strand
TGTCACCATGTGCGCCAGTAAAATATACAACGTTATGCGGGTAATGTAGATGTATTCGTCGATGCTGCTGAGAAAAGTGGCCGAAATATTCGACCTGATGGTAGTGATGAAATAGCGCTGTATGCGGCCTTTCAACGAAACAATCAGCAAGAGGACGCTAGCAATAACAATTTCCGAAAACAGCTGCGAATAGTCATGATATTGCTCTTTAATCTCCTCAAAGCCAGGAATCAGGAAAAGAATGGTTAAAATTGAGATACTAATCAACGATACTGCACAGAAGAGTGCCGCGTGCACATTTCCCCGTCCGCCCAGAACTACTACCAAAACAAATGTCAGCGAACATGCTAAAAAACTGCTTATCAGCGCTATTTCTGTTGTAGTGATATAGTCAGTAATCGTAAAAATATATAATGGAATATAGCCAAGCAATGGATTGCCAGTAATTCGTAAATAAATTTCCTTCAATTTTTTCATATACCATTCGCAAATTAAAATTCCACAAGTATTAGCCCATTCACAAAAAAAAATCTGCATGATATGAGGAACGGACCAGCGGCGCACTTTCGACATGTATAAAGCCTCGTTCCAGCGCTTTTTCTTTAAAAAATGCAAAGACGTCGGGAGAGACATATTCCCGCACTGGAATGTGTCGGCGGCTTGGCTGCAAATATTGTCCGATAGTCAATCGTCTGCAACCCGCATCCCAGATGTCGTCAATGGTTTGCAGTACTTCGTCGGCTGTTTCGCCCAATCCAAGCATAAGTCCGGTTTTCGTTGTCCTTCCTCGCTGGCTGATGTAGCGCAATATACCGAGGCTTGTTGCATATGTGGCCGCGCTTCGCACTTCGGGAGTCAATCGTTCGGTCGTTTCTACATTATGCCCGATAACGTTTGGACGTGCGTCAATAATCATGTCAATTAAATTTTCCCGTCCCTGAAAATCAGGAATAAGCGTTTCGATGCGCACAGCAGGATTCATTGTCTTTATTGTCTGGATAGTGCCTACCCAATGCTTGGCGCCTAAATCGGGCAAGTCGTCGCGATTGACCGAAGTGAGCACCACATAGACTAATTTCAGTTCACGGACTGATTCTGCAATTCGCTGTGGTTCTGTCATATCAAGAGGCAAAGGCTTACCTGTGCGAGTATTGCAAAATTTGCACGAACGGGTGCAAATATCACCGGCAATCAAAAATGTCGCTGTGCCTCTGCTCCAACATTCGCCCTGATTCGGGCAGCGTCCACTGCTACATATTGTATGTAAACGCCTTGTTTCTAACGTTTTTTTTGTTTGCGTAAATTGCGAATTGTTTCCCAGACGTATTTTCAACCAATCGGGTTTCATATAGTAACCTGAATAACTTACCCTCTATTTGAAATAATGCCGCAAAGTTAATTAAAAAAATGAGAATGGCTGCTATCAAATTATCTCCTTTGGTGATTTTTTTGTTTGAAATAATGAATTTATAGATTATTGTCAAAATATTATAAAATAATATGCATTATTTTATAATCAATGACAATAAATTTCACATACATGGAATTGATTAAATCAGTCGCATTTTACAAAGAAAATAAAGTAATGCTCAATAACTTGAAACCGAAAAAGATGCAAATATATTATCAAAAGATGAAAGTTGGCACAGCATTTTTTGGTGCGAAAAGGCAAAGATTTTATCACTTTTGGCATCTTGCATTTGTCAATAATGGACACAAGCACATGACTCACATTCAGGATTACTTACAGGACGAAGTTCATAATTCATGTAAATTCGTGTTCTGAATGTTGAATTTATTGTTTTCCCACCGATAATTAATTGTATCCGGCTTACAGGGCAACGAGGAATATTCATCTTTATTGAGGTATTCCTTGATGGAAAGTGACGCGGAGACAATTGTGGCATTTTCGTGCAATGAGAGTTTCACCAGATGCATGTCAAGGCTGTTCATTGTATCTTGGCAGGAGTCGTTCGAGAAAAACATACTGAATGGCGGGAATGTGAAATAATTGTTTTTCAGTGGTTTCCATTCGGTGGTAAAAAACTGTATTTCGCTGTCGCAGGCTGGTGCACAGCGCGTACGAATCAGGGTGACGATGCTGTAGTATTCATTTACTGGCAAGAGCTTCAACTCCAGCAGGCTTGCACTGGCGGCCTGAAGCAGGAGGTAGTCGGGCGTTAATTTGTGAATGGAGGAAGCGCCATTCAAGCGATTTTGTACTGTTGTTTCCCGTTTGTTTTGCGCGTTGTCAATCAATTCCTGTCGTTGTTCTCTGGTGATAAAGGGCAGCATATCATCGGGAATTTGAAGGAAAATGTCTGCGATGTTCTGCGCGGATAATCCTGCGGAAAAACTGCATATACATACGAGGATATATTTTTTCACGTAATTCATAAATTGTATTTTTTATAAAAGGTGTTTTGTGGTTATTGATTCTATTATTTTCAGTTCTTCATCCGAAAAATGAATATTATTGAGGCAATTGATATTATTCAACAGTTGAGAGACAGAGCTTGTTCCAACGATAACGGAGGTAACTTCTTTTTTGTTCAGCAGCCAGGCCAGCGACATTTCGGCGAGTGTTTGTCTGCGGAGTTTTGCCAGTTCGTTCAGGGTAGAAACTGTGGCAATCACATCGGGGGTTATTTGCGACAGCTGCAAAAATCCATGTTCTTTGGCTGCTCGCGAATTTTCGGGAATTCCGTTCAGGTACTTGTCAGTGAGCAGGCCTTGCGCCAGAGGAGAGAAGACGATGTATCCCACTCCAGCGTTGCTGTTGGCAGGAATGATTTCGGTTTCCGGTTCGCGAAACAGCAAGCTGTATTTTCCCTGGTAAATCAGGCAGCGCACATGTTGCGCTTTCATCAATGCGTATGCCTGTTGCGCTTTATCGGCAGGATAATTGGATATTCCGGCATAAATGGCTTTGCCCTGGCGTACGATGTCGATCAAGGCTTGAACGGTTTCTTCCAGTGGAGTTTCTGCGTCGTAGCGGTGGCTGTAAAAGATGTCGAAGTAGTCCAGGCAAGTTCGGCTCAGGCTTTGGTCGATGCTGGCCATCAGGTATTTTCGTGAGCCTCCGTTACCATAGGGGCCGTTCCACATGGGATATCCGGCTTTTGAGGAGATGATTAATTCATCCCGATGATGTTTTAGGTGAGTGTTGATAATCTGTCCGAAGTTCAGTTCCGCGCTTCCGGGAGGCGGTCCATAGTTATTTGCCAAGTCGAAATGGGTTATTCCCTGGTCGAAAGCCTCCAGGATCATTTTCGTTGCTTCGGTGCGATCATCTACCTCGCCGAAGTTATGCCATAATCCCAATGAAATCAGTGGCAGTTGGAGTCCACTTTCTCCGCAAGCTTTATATTTCATTCTGTTTTTAGCCATCCGCTTTTGATATTGTCGGCGATTGAACGCTGGATGATTTCGCGGATCTGCAGCTCGCTGTTTGATACGATAACTTCCCGTTGCAGGGGTTCTTTTCGTTCGGAGCTGAAGTCGGTGTATGCAAAAACGAATGCCGGATAATCTGGATTTGCTTCTTTGTTGGTTTTCCAGGCAATGAACTTGCGTACCATGAGCTTGGCTCCGGTTTGTTTTTTGTAAACATCGCGCTGGATGAGTGTGCTTTTGGGCAGTTCGGCTAAGGGTGCGGTTTCGTTGCTTTCGGGCACATAGGCGAAGCTGTTGATTTGCGACAGTCTTGCGTCCTCGATGCAAGCATACTTATCGTTTCGGATCCGTTCAAAAATTGGATAGACGAAACTGATTCCGTCCACGCTGCTTCGTCTGACATAGTGTCCGTGCTGTAATTCGAGCAGTGGGTTGACGATAGGGCCTGACGAAGTTTCGAAGAGTACATCGTTTACGATTAGTTCGATAACCAATTCGGGTTTCACCATATGGAATGCCACGTGATTGGAATCGGTTTCGATGTATTGCGAATCAGTTATGGCAGGAGTGAGTTGGTCAAACAGTTGTTTTTTCAGATCCTCGTTCAGTCCGCTTCCGGATCGTCCGACGATTTGGTATAGGCCTTCGTCGGGCATCATGGCCAGGAGCAGCGAGCGCACCTGGCCTTTCTGTTCGCCCACCCCTTCGGAGAATCCCACCACGATGACATCAACCGTATATCGGGGTTTTATTTTGTAGACAAATGGCAATTCGCAGCGCACCACCAGTCCTTCGCCTCCGTCGACAAGCGTCCACTGGTCGAATATTGCGCTGATTTCCTGTTTCGAGGTTGCTTTTTGCATTTTTACGGGGCGACAGGTTTCGGTGGCGTCAAAAACAGCTTTCAGTTTGCTGTAAGTTTGCTCATAAGATGCAGGTTTATAAAGTTCTCCATCAATTTCATACACATCAAAAGGAGCGAGGCGAAGGTTGTGGGTTCGTTTCTCGTCGGCGAGGGCTTCAAGTACGTCGAACACGCGAGTGCGTCCATTTGTTTCATCCAGATAGAGTTCCGACGGCACTATAGCCTGCATTATTCCGGCGTTGGCCAGCGCTTTGCCGGCTTCTTCGACACAAGGCAGTCCGATGCGCACACGTCCTGATCGATTGAGGATAAAGACTTCGCCATTTTCATAAAAAATCAGGTTCAGTTCGCCATCGTATTTCCGTGTAACATAGAAGTCGTTGCCGCTGATCTGCGAGCTGATTTGCGCCGGATTAAGCGACAGGTAACTTTTCACCACGTCTTTTTTATAATTTACAGCTTTTGCCGACAATTCCTCTGCCACTGCATCGGCGTTGCCTTCGAGATAGCCATATTTTCGGGTCAGTTTATCTTTATATGTATGCATAGCGGTATTTTTCAAGTAGTTTTCAATTCCATGTTAGTAAGGTGGAGGATCAGGCAATATTTTTCGCCGTCGATTCGTCCTTCGAGGAAAGCGCGATACGGCAGTCCGCCCGAAGACATGATCAGTGGGTCGGCGCCCTTCTTGCCTGTTCCGACAAACATCAGCGACTGGCTTTCGTGTAGGTCTTTGGCCATGTCATAGAGGAAATCGAAAGTCAATCCGTTGGTATGTCTGATCTGGTATTTCTTTCCGAACACAAATTTTTTCACAGCCTGCAGTTTTGGTATCTTTTTTCCCGACCACTGCACCAGTCCCTCGCCGGTGATGTTGGTAAGCAGCTTCGACAGATCCTTTTCTTCCTTCACCGATCCGTCGGGGTTCTTTACGATCTGGCGCAAGTTCACCCGATAAGCGATCCTGTTCTCACTGTTGATGTAAAGTCGGCGAGTGAAGTCTATTTTTCTGCCCGTATTTTCGAGGTCGAATTCCGGGTCAGCCTCAATGATCGCTTCGCCGAGCGACTTCAGGTCTCCAAACTTCTGCAGCAATGCCTCGTCGGAGAGTTGCAGGGTAGTTTTCAGCAATTTAATGTTTTTCTTTTCCTTGCCGTCGGCCAGCACATACTTTATGTTCGACGGCTGTACGATGCTGGAGAAAGTTACTTCGGCATCGCGTTTTTTCTCGTTCGAAATATTAATTTTCCGTATCATTGTTTTGGGTTTTTAAAACATAGAAAAGTCAATTTCGTCGTCCTCCTCCGCGTCGTCCTCCGGATCATCGTCGGCGACAGCCTGCTGGTTGATTCCCAGCATCTCAAAGACGTTCAGCGCACCGATCAGCATAAACAGGCGTTTGTTTTTGTCAGCATCGTCGGCCGTAAGCAGGAACGCGGTTTTTCCCTCATAGGCATCCCGATAGCAGTACGAGAAAGTATACATGTCGTCACCCACAAAGCGGACGAGTCCCTCGTCGGCGCCGCACAGTTCGTAGAAACCGATCGTGCTGTAATTGAGAAAATCCTCAAGGGTAGCCTTCTTCGACAGATCAATTTGCGAGCTGTAACTCGAAGGAATGATTTCCGCCGGCATTCCATTGTCGTAAACCGCCATCAGTTCAGAGTTTTTCACCCACAGCCCTTCGTCCGACAGCGCTCCGAGTCCCATGCCCCCCGACGGAATGATCAACGTGCCGGTACGGTCCATGTTCACCAGTTTACATTCCCTCCCGTCATCGTCCTGTGCCAGGTTTTCCGTCCATCCATACAGTTTTTTCCGGTCAATTTTAACCGGAGAAACGGCATATTCCGTGCCATTTGCCAAAAATGTAAGTTCTCTTGCCATTAAATAGATTATTTTAGTAAAGACAAAAACATTGCAAAGGTATATTTTTTTCCGATAATCCAACCATTTTATTTATTTTTCACAAAAAACGAGTTGAGAGTTAAGAATTAAGAATTAAGAATTAAGAATTAAGAATTAAGAATTAAGAA
>JAITHZ010000099.1 GCA_031279795.1 Bacteroidales bacterium | reverse complement strand
TCTCAATGTCAGTTCTCTGTTTTTGAGGTTTCAATTCATTTTCATTTTTTCCCTTTGAAAACTATATCCAAGGTACCATCACCTACAGGACTTGGAGACAATACAATATCAAAGATGGCATTTCCTGTTTTATCCACAGTTCCATTAATAGTAACTTCAACAGAATAGTTGTAAGTAGCTTTTCCGCTTACGGCATATTTTTCGCCGCTCAACGTTACGTTTGAATCAGCGTTAATATTAACGGGCATGCCTGCTATCACTTGATTCATAGCTAATTCAACCTTATTCTTCGCTGTTTTGGTAACATTAATTTCTACATCTGAAGCAATCGGCATCCCATCCATTTCCAATGTACCTGTGTATTCCCCAACAACATTCGGAGCATAATCTTCGCCATCATCCTTATCGGTGCACGAAGCAAAGCCCAACGTTAAAGCTGCAAAAGCAGCAAAAAATAAAAATTTTCGATTTGTTTTCATAATCTGATATATTTAAAATAAAAATAAAATTAGCAGTGAACCTGGCGGGATTCGAACCCACGACCCACAGCTTAGAAGGCTGTTGCTCTATCCAACTGAGCTACAGGTCCGGCTTTTCAAAAGCGCGACAAAGGTAGTATTTTTTTGGAAAACGGCCAAACTGCACAGCAAAAAAATTACGGTCTCCAATTCGGAGATGTGAAAAATAACGTTTATCTTTGCGACAGATTGAATGAATCATAAAACAAAAAAACAATATGGCACATTATCTGGATCCGAAAAATGACTTAACCTTCAAGCGCATATTTGGGGAACATGCACATTTGTGCATGAGTTTGCTGAACAGCATGTTGCCCTTAGACGAAGCTCACAGGATTGTTGAGCTGGAATATATGCCAGCAGAGTTGACGCCGGCTATTCCGGGGCTGAAGAACAGTATTGTAGACGTTCGCTGCAAGGATGGTTTGGGACGTCAGTTTATAGTGGAAATGCAAATGCTGTGGACAGATTCGTTTACCGTCCGCGTTCTGCTTAATGCTTCCAAGGCTTATATCAAACAGTTAGACAGGGGCATTGATTACAATTTTTTGCAGCCTGTTTACGCATTGAGTTTTGTTAATGAAATATTTGAGCCGTCATTACTAACGGAATACTATCATCATTATCGCATAGTGAACATTCAGCATACCGAGAAGCAAATAGAGGGACTTGAGTTTGTATTTATCGAACTGCCCAAGTTCATACCCGGAAACCTTGGCGAACGAAAGTTGCACGAGTTGTGGTTGCGTTTCCTGACAGAGATAAAGAAAGGCGCCGAAGTCGTTTCGTCTTCATTGCTTTCTACTGACGAAACACGTGAAGCTGTTCAATATTTGGAGCTGGGCAGCTATACAAAAGAAGAGCTGGATGCCTACGACAAATACTGTGACGCCATAATGGTAGAGAAAGCTATTCGTAACGACAGCCTCGCCAAAGGACGCGAAGAAGGAATTGGGATAGGAATTGAGATAGGACGCGAAAAAGGAATTGAGATAGGACGCGAAAAAGGAATTGAGATAGGACGCGAAGAAGGAATTGAGATAGGACGCGAAAAGGGTGAAGCCGAAAGGCTTGCCATTAAAGAGGCTCTTGAAAAAGAGAAAATAGAGAAAGAGGCTCTTAAAAACAGAATTGCTGAACTCGAACGTCGGATGTCGAAATAAAGAATAAGGAAGTATAAAACAAACATACCCAAACGGGAATAAAGATAAAAACATCACAAGTTGCGATATTCCACAAACTGCGATGTTTTTATCATTTGTTACAGGCAGGTTACCAGGTAGAAACCGGTTGTTCCCAGACATGTTGCAGGCGTATGTCTTCCTGAATAGTTTTTTGTTTGTTTTCGAGACGGGCAATAATGCTTCCCAGAAAACAGCGAATTTTTACAGGCAGTGGAAGGTATGTCTCACAAAATTTCTTGTAGCTTGCCTTGTTGAAGGCAATCATGTGCAGAACTTCCCACAGAGGGCGTCCCTGTATTTCTTCGGCTACGGCAATGATTCCTTTCAACAAGAGGGCTTCACAGCTACCGTTGCTGATGCCGTTGCTGATGTAACCAAAGCGGTTCAAATCGTCGATAGCCGTCAGAAAATGGGCATGTGGCGAAGTACGTTCATAAACTTCAATGAATTCCACCAAAAGCGTCCGTTCACTGAGCAATTCTTTGCTGAAACATGTTTGCTGTTCCCTGGCGTGGGGAATCAACAGATTAATGCTTTTCCAGAGTTCATCCGGAGTTTCATCAAACTGTCTGTTTGCTTTCTTTTCTGTTTTCATAAGACTTTTTTTTTGTTACTAAATTTGCTTTTAAGCGATGCAAATATAACGATAAATAGCGTGCTTTAAAGTGTTTTCTGGGCTAATGAATACTAAATTAGCTTGCTGTTGTTTATTGAAAACTGTTGAGAGATAAAGATTCGAAAATATAGTTAAAAGCTATCCAGCGTCATGGAAATTCCCCTATTTTTGCAGAAAATATGCCTTGATGTCCGTAAATGAAGAAACGCTTCTGTATATCGAAGAAAATATTGCTTCCGATATTCATTCGCTCTTGCTTGTCAAAAAGCCTCCGGCAAAAGTTGATGTTCATTTCGCCGTACAGCAGATAGAGGCGCGACGGAAAGCCCGTCACAAGCTGCCTTCACTTTCATCCGACAGACGGTTTGTATTTCCATCCAGGCTTCCGCTGGAACAATGTTCATCCGAAGCGACCGCTCAATACAAGGCTTTACTCGTTGGAAATAAACGAATTGCCGACATCACCGGTGGTTTGGGAATTGATACGTTTTATTTTTCATCGTTATCGGAAAATGTTACATATATTGATAAAAATGCTGATTTAGTTGAAACAGCGCAACATAATTTTTTGGCATTTAACAGAAAGTCTGTTGTCTGCATTTGTGACGACGCCATTTCCTTTCTTCAGAAAAGTCAGCAGACTTTCGACTGGATTTATGCCGATCCATCCCGCAGAGACAGTCACAACCGGAAAATGGTACGACTGTGCGACTGCGAACCCGATGTCTCGCGGCTTCTTCCGCATTGCATTTCCAAAGCCGAACATCTTTTGCTGAAAACTTCCCCCATGCTGGATATTGCCGAAGGTATCAGTGAACTAAACAGCCTTGTGTGTGATATTCACATTCTTGCCATAAAAAACGACTGCAAAGAATTGTTGTTTGTCTGCCAAAATCGGCAAGCGACGCCGGTGATTCACTGTGTAAACATATTGCAGGATGGCGTTCAATCGTTTGAGTTTTTGCGGACCGACGAATCCGACGCCGCATGCACTTTTGCCAGCACAATGCAGACATATCTCTACGAAC
>JAITHZ010000035.1 GCA_031279795.1 Bacteroidales bacterium | reverse complement strand
CGAGCATGAAGCCAATGCGCGGCAAAATAACGCGCTTCAGCGAAGGCTCTATTTGACTGGAAACCAGAATTGCGCCGTCATTCAGCACTTTAAATAGTGTCTTAACGGTGAATACAGAAGCGCTTCCCGAATAAGTGTTTTCAATTGACAAATCAACAGACTGATGCGTTTCCTCCTCACTGATTTGCCACGTTCCAGCGGTAACGGATAAATCTTTCAACCCCATATTGCTCCACGTGGCAGCTTGATTGCGGTCGGTATCCGTAGAGGGGCGAAAAACATTCAATATCAGCGGTTCTGAAATCATAGCCATGCCGTTGAGCGTATATTTTGTTAAAGCGCCTGCCAGTTTTGAAAATTCGACAGAAAAGCCGCTGCCATCAATGGTGATTTTTTGTTCATCATTTTGAACTGTCAAAACTGTGTTTTCGTTCGACGCATACAGCATTTTGGGCGAAGCATCTATCAACAGCTGTTCGGTAGCTACTTTATAACCAACAGTTTCCCACAAGGTGTTTTCTTTTTGCGTTACGTAAAAACGGACAAAGTATTCCGCCCCTGTCGTCAGCGATTCCGGCACGCCTTCAATGGCGATTTCCACCGATTGACGTGGGGCGATGTCGGGCGTAGCAATATTTTTCGACGAAATAATTTTTCCATCTTCCAGCACATCATAGGCAATAGTCAAATCAGCAATGCCAATGTGGTCGCGCTTATTGGTGACTTTCACGGTGCGCTTGTCTGCTTGCAAGATGAAATCAACAGGCTGGTATATTTTCTTCACTTCCAAGCTTTTGGCAGACAGGGCTCGGTCGGCAAAAACAATACCGTTGGTGCAATAACTGCCATCGTTGGGTTTGTCGCCAAAATCTCCACCATAAGCAAAATACGTTCCACTGCTGCCAGGAATAGGCATTTCGATATTTTTATCCGCCCAATCCCAAATAAACTGCCCCATCAGCGCGGGATATCGCTCGTATATTTCATAGCAATCGCTCAAATTGCCGATGGCATTTCCTTGCGCATGGTTGTTTTCACACTGCACATGAGGTTTCACTGTTTGTCCGCTGTTGAATTTTGTCAAACGTTCATCTCCAATTGACACAAGCCCTTCGTTGCTGTAATACATCGTACTGGAAATATCGCAGTAGTCGCTGTTCCCTTCGTAGTGGGTAGGACGGGTAGCATCAAGCGTTTTGATAGCTTGTGCCGAATAGCGGAGGTTGATACCGCTACCGGCTTCGTTGCCCAGCGACCATATAATAATGGAAGGATGATTGCGAAAGCGTTTCACCATGTCTTCTGCCCGTTCAACGAACATTTGGCGAAAGCGCGGCTCGCTCGACAGCGCCCAATTGTCATGACATTCCACATTTGCTTCTGAAAGGACATACAAGCCATATTTATCGCATAGATCGTAAAAATATGGATTATTCGGATAGTGCGAAGTGCGCACAGCATTGATATTAAGGCTTTTCATCAGTTTTACATCTGTTTCCATTTCTGCTTTTGAAACGGTTTTACCTGTAACGGGGCTCATATCGTGCCGGTTCACGCCTTTTATCATAATGGGATTCCCATTAACAAGAAATCCGCCGTTTTTTGCCAAAGCTATTTCAATGAAACCAACCTTTGCACCACGAATATCAACAATGCTCCCTCCCTCTTTCAGCGTCAAAACCAAATCATAGAGATAGGGTGTTTCGGCTGTCCATTTTCTGGGAGTAACAATCGGAATTTCCACCTGAATAGTGCCAATGTCAGGATTTTCAACCGTTTGCTCTGCAACGATTTGCTCGTTGTCCATTATTTTTATTTCCAACGAAGACGCCGCAGACAAAGCTTTGCCAGCTAATGCCACATCAATTTGTGCAACAGCGTTGGTGTAGCTTTCGTCAAAATTTGTGCGAAAAAAGAAATCGCGTAACTGCGTTTTGGCAGCCGACCACAGGAAAACATCACGATGAATTCCGCTGAAACGCCACGTGTCCTGATCCTCAAGATAAGAACCGTCGGTGAAACAGTAAACTTCGGCTGCAATCACATTGTTGCCCGCCTGAACGTATGACGTAATATTGAACTCAGCCGGCAGGCAACTGTCCTCGGAATAGCCAACATAATGACCGTTTATCCACAGATAAAAGCCTGCACCCACACCGTTGAAACGCACAAAGACATCGCGTCCGTTCCACTCTGCGGGCAAGATAAATTCGCGGCGGTAACTGCCAACAGGATTTGGCATCGCGGCATAAGTCCAATCCGAAGGGCGCTGCTGAATAACGTTAGGCCACTGTTTTCCAAATGGATAAGTGATGTTGCTGTAAAGCGGCGGATCGTAGCGCTTATTGTTGCGCACACCTTCCAATTGCCACACAGCTGGCACGTTGATATTGTCCCACGCGCCGACATCAAACGCCGTTTCATAGAAATTCACAGGACGTTCACTGGGAGCTTTCACCCAGTGAAATTTCCAAACACCGTTGAGCGAAAGAAAATAAGGCGAGCTATCCATATCAGCAAATTGGCGGGCTTGTGCCTCACTGCCAGAAGGAATGCTGATGGTAACAGCGTTTTCCCGATTCACCTGCGTGATGGTCAAATTGTTCCATTCCTCCACTCCATCAGGATTTTGAGCAAAAGACGAAACGAGGCTAAATAATAAAAAAAGCACGAATAAACAACTGGGTAATTCCTTCTTCACAATCGTAAGCATTCCAGCCAACATTGTTTTTAACAAAAAATAGTTTTTCATTTTTTTAATAAAATTAGTTCATAAGATTGTTAGGAATAAAGAAAATATTTCTCTTGCTTTATTTTCGGTGAAATAAAGTGTGCAAATATATAATTACACCGCTTAATATTTTATTAAAATCTGATTAAAATCTGATTAAAATGCACTTAAAATTGTTTTTTTAACCGAAAAGAAAAGGTAACTGAAAAACCTTAATATCAAAATTAAATTTACTATCAATTGTATTAAATCCAACAATATCTCAGAAAAAAACAGTATATTTGCAGAGAATTTGATAACATAAAGCTAAGCAACATGAATGAAATTTTAATTGTACCAGACGTACACGGTAGAGAATTTTGGTACCCTGCGCTTGATTTTTCAGGCGACGTTATCTTTTTGGGCGATTATGTTGACCCATATCCAGCAGAAAGAATTTCGGAAGAAATGGCAATGGAAAGATTTTGGAAAATCATTGAATTTAAAAAACAAAATTCTGACAGAGTAACACTTTTAGTCGGCAATCACGAACATCACTATTATGACCAAGATTTTGAAGGAGGCAGGAAGATGTCGGATTATGCAGCAACCATGAAAGAGATTTTAACTTCGGACGAAACGAAACATTTATTTCAGCTATGCAAACAGACTGGTAAATACCTGTTTATTCACGCAGGGATCACAAAAGACTGGTATGATCGACATTATAACGATTTTAAAGATCTGGGAGAAACGCTTGAAGAACAACTGAATAACCTTCTTCAGCAAGAAAACAAGCATGTTTTTTACGAAGCAGGCGGAACGCGCGGAGGCTGGCACAAAAGCGGCAGTCCTTTATGGGCCGATGTTTCCGAATATAAAACAGAAGAAGAACCATTCGATGAAAATATCATCCAGATTATCGGACATACGCAAAATATGAAGCCTGATCCAATTTTTATAAAAAACATCA
>JAITHZ010000378.1 GCA_031279795.1 Bacteroidales bacterium | reverse complement strand
CCATAGCTGAACGTCTTGAACAGTTCGTAACCAGAGCCGGCATCCCTGAACCAGTAAATAAACAGATTCTCCAGTTCGTATTCGGCGTCCTTGCCGGTAACGGTAGCATAAGTCACCGGGCCTTTTTTGCCCAGCGGCAGCACAAAGGACAGTTTGCCCTTTTCCACAGGAACCTCGCTGTTTGTCAGCAACGTTTCCTCACTGTTGCACGACGTTAGCGCTACTGCCGCCAGCGCAATGCAACCCAATAACTGATAAATTCTTTTTCTCATTTTTACTTGATTTTTTGTTTGTTCTTTTATTCTTAAAGGCTTTATAAACCTTTGTGAAATTTCTTATTATTTCTTAACTTACGTTTATAGCTGCTATGGTATGTCACGTACCGCACGGATGGGATACGCTATTACCCGACCATCTTGCTGAATGCCCTGGCTTCCTCCTCCATTTTGAAATCGTAAAAAAGCAGAATTACCAGGCGTCCCACTAGTTTTGGTAGCGCTCCAGTAATAACCGCGACTGCCAACTTGTCCTAAGGCAGTGTCATAATTATGATAGCCTGCTGCCTGCAGATAAACCTTGCCATCATCGCAAGTAAGAACCTTGTTATTACCTTTCCATGCGTTGGTGCCTGAGAAAAGAGTGTTTAGCTCTGCGCTTGTCGGGACGCGCCATCCTGGAGGACAGGGACCCTGCATTTTTGCCGGATCAAGGCTTTCACCTCCCCACGCGTCGTCATCCGAAGGATTCAGCCAGTCGGCATTGCTGCTCATTGAGATAAACTTGTCTGCGTAGCTTGCCAGTTGAGCAGGAGTTATGGGGCCAGCCTGCTTATCAGTTGACTGAAGAGTATAATTGGGGTCCCAGCCCAGATTTCGTCCCCACTGGAAATGGTATCCACCATTAGCTGACGTGAAAGATGAACCGGTACTGTCCAGCACGGTAGCGCCCACGTTCACCGGCGCCCAGAGCAGGTTGCCTTTCTTGACAGGTTTGAAACCGGTTTTGGCATAATTGTTGCTTTTCAGCGTGATTTTCTGCGAATCGTACTCGTTGGCAGCATTGGTTATTACCAGCATGGTTTCTATCGGCGCGTCCGTAGGCGGCATGGAAATGATGTGCGTGGTGGTGTAGTAAGCGCCATAAGTAAGCACAGTGTTGCTGACGATAGTTGCCGCCTGCGTATCTGCCAGGTCGCTCGCCAGATAGTACGCACCGGCCTTTGGCAGGATACGGACTGTGGTTACGTGTCCGCTGGTTGTCAGGTTAGTTCCGGTGGTGACAATCGTTACATCAACCGGCGCAGAACTGGAAGAAGCGTATTCGTAGTTGGCGGGCAATCCTGTCGACGCCGTTACTCCTGGCGCAGCGAAGGTTGCACTTGCCCAGTTTACCGAAGAACCGGCATTGGCGGTCGGATAATCAAATTCGTCATCCCAGTCGTCCACAATCAGTTCAAACTTCAGCTGGGTTTCTGCGTGTCGGGCTATTTTTATCCGGTAAACCTTATTGGCTTCGACTGTCTGATCCTTCGACAATTTCAGTTTGTAGAGACGAATGACGCTTCCGTAGTACTTGCCTTCTATCACGATTTCCGTTCCGTCAGTCGGGTCTACTCCATCGTTTTGCTTCAGCACGGTAGGCCACAGGTAGAAGACGGATTCGTTCAGGAAAGTGGAATCCTTTTCTGTAGGAGCTCCGGGAGCGAAAGCATCGTCAAGACCGTCGTGGTCGTTGTCGCCCAGAGCAATACCGGCTGGGCCGTTGGCTGTGAGCGAAGCGTCGATAATCGTCACGCCTTCGTCAAAATACGGATCGGTGTCTGCGAAAGCAACATCGTGCAACCATCCCGCCCGCTGCGCACGGTTAACGATTACGCGGGTGACTTCAAAATTGGAGTAGGACTCCGTGTTGATAATGTCGAAGCGGGCTACGCGGCGTTTCAGATGTACGCCGCTGATGGTGCCTCCCGCAGCAGGACTTGCTACGGTGACGAACCCGCCGGGCGTACTCCCGTCGTCAATCACCGACATTGGGAGCGGCGTCTGGATCAGCTCCAGATTTCCATTCGTATCTACCGCCAATGCATTGGCAAACGCTTCTTGCAGAGCGGTTTCAGACGCGCCTGCCGCCAGGTTGGTCAGTGCATGAGCCGCAATGCCTGTGCCGTTGACGTTTGCTACAATGTAGAAACGCGAAGCCGCAGTTTCGTCTCCAACCATTACTGTGGCTACCGTCGAGCTCGCATGAGAGGTCAGCGCCGTATTCGACAGCGTGATGTTGTCGGCCCCCACGCCATAGCTGAACGTCTTGAACAGCTCGTAATTACCGCCGCCAATGTCCTTGAACCAGTAAATAAACAGATTCTCCAATTCGTACTCGGCATCCTTGCCGGCTACGGAAGCATAAGTCACCGGGCCTTTTTTGCCCAGCGGAAGCACAAAGGACAGACTGCCCTTTTCTGCAGGAAGCGCGTCGTTGTTTACCAGCAACGTTTCCTCACTGTTGCAGCCTGTCAGCAACAATATTGCTAACAGCGCCTTGCAACTGGCATTCATAAATCTTTTTCTCATTTCTCTTGATTTTTTGTTTGTATAAATAAATTTAATTCATGAATCTGTATTTTTATTTCATTTGTTTTTAATTAGCTAAAAATACGTCATCATTTCGCTGGCAAAAGTCATCCTTTTTTCACAATGAATTATTATCTTTCTGTATAATTTTTTGATATTTTTATATGCAATTTTATGCGTTTTCCATTAACAATATTGTTTTTTTTAGCTAATTTCTATAATAACTCACAAATAATCCAATTTTATAGTGAGAAACACGATAAACTAAATGAGGGAAATTACAACCTTATTACAGGATTATTTTCCGAAAATAATCCCTTTCAACCAGACTGTAGAATGTTTTTACCAATTTCGCATAAATTCATGAAGAGATGGCTCTTTTCGCGAAATAACAAACGGGTGTATGCAAAATACACAATTAATTAAGAATTAAGAATTAAGAATTAAGAATTGAAAATAGTGGATAGAAAATTAACATAAAACAGATAAGAATTAATGATTAGTGATTAGTGATTAGTACCTAATTCTTAATTCTTAATTCTTAATTCTTAATTCGTAATTCTTAATTCTTAATTCTTAATTCGTAATTCTTAATTCTTAATTCTTAATTCGTAATTGTAATTCGCAAAAAATTGGATGAAATTTTTGGCTGATATAGTAAATATGTTTATTTTTGTGGTTTTAAAATTTAATTTATTAACTTGACAAAAAAATGAAAAAACAACCCTTACTTTCATTAATATGTGCACTTACTGTGGGTGGATTAATCAGCAGTTGCGAAGACCCGAAAGCTCGGCTGGATAAAAAGATCAATGAACTGGAATCCATTACAGCCACTGATGCAGCCAGCCTTGATTCGCTTTTTTATGCGTATGCTCCTGATGAATATCCAATCGTTCGTTATGAAAATTGTAATGAGCGGGATTATGTTAAAGATGTCGTAGCGAAAAAAATAACCTACATTCGTTCCGAATGTGGGAAAACTTTTGAGAAAGATTATTACCGAGAGACGATCAGCTGGTGCGAAACATGCAATCAGGTGCAAGTGCAGGGTGTCAATATTATTCTTGAAACATCGGGGAGCATGAAGGGCTACATGCAGTGTCCGGTTTTTGCAGCTGTAACCTCCTTACTGGTACCCGACGAATATGGCGGAACGGGAAAAGCCGACTGTTATCTGTACGACGAAAAACTGAAAAAGCAGGTAAGCTACACTGCCTTTTCCGCAAAATTAGCCGGTCGCAACAACCAGCGAATAGAAATCGGACGTTCCTCTCAATTAGACAAAATAATTGAAAACGTATTGGATTTAACTGCTGAAGATGCCGTCAGTTTTTTTGTGACGGATGCTATCATTTCCGACGAAAATATAAAAGGCAAAACGATAGCAGAAATCAGCCGAAGAAACAACGATTTACTGGAAAAAGTCAAGCAGGTTTTTATTCGGGAAAAGAAACAACGTTCCGATTTTTCGGTTTCGATTTACCGCTTTCTGGGTGAATTTTCTGGCGACTATTTTACCTACAACGACGGCAAAGTGCCTCTAAGCAAGATTAAGCGTCCCTTCTTTGTTTTTGTGCTGGGCAGCAGTAAAATTGTTAAAGATTTCATGGAAAAGGTTCATGCAGGGAATGTGATACCGGCGTTCAGCCATCCGGTGACTAACGAAGTGCATTTCATAGCATCGGGAAAGCCGGCCTTCCGCTTTAAGGATGTCAGCGAAGGCGACGATACGTTGCAGGTGAGAATTTCGCTGAATGATTTTCCCGAATATGTAAAAAACAGAGAATATATAAAAACTTATGCCAATGTACTGATTGAATCAGAAAAACAAGATTTAGTAAATGTACAAAATACGTTTTTTGACATACATCTGTCACGCGAAAAAACGCAAGACGGAGACAACATCACCGTAAGCCTTGACATGACAGGACTTCCAGCATGGTGTTCCTCGCTTTCAAACAACAACGACAGCGCCATTGCTTCAGACCCCATTAATGCCACGCAAACCTGCTATCTGCGGGAACTGATTAACGCAATCAGGGCGGGCTTGGTAACAAATGCCACCGAAAAAACTACAACTAAATTGAACATTGAAAATTGAGTCTGCACATAAAAAAAAGCGAGATTAATTGAGAAAATATACAGAAAAGTTGTAATTTTGCAGGGAAATAAATTACATAATCATTAAAATCTTTAAGTAAAATGAGAACAGTTTTAATTTTTTCGTTGATTTGTACGGTAATTTTTGCAGGATGCGGTGGAGACAGCGCCACAGCAGAAATTGTCAAAAAACTCAATTCGAGTTACGATTATGATGGAAAAGAGGTTGAACTTGTCGGTTATATTGCCATTGCCTCTGGCAGAGCGGGCGGTATGATGGTAGTGAACGACAAAGTCTCTGCAGGGATGGTGAATTCCAGTATGCAACAGCGACAAGACGCTTTTGCAGAAGTAAAACTGAATTTTGGACAAAACCCCAATTGTCTGTGGTTGCCCGAAAAGTTTCAACTTTCCGATGCTGAAATTTACGATTCCAACGGGCAAAAACATGGTATCAATACCAAATTTGCCATTAAAGGTGTGGTGCATTACACCCATAAAGACTGGGAAAAAGACACTGTTGCTGAAGAAAAAAGCGATAAAATGAAGATTTTTGGCATAAAAACGCAAGCCGAAAAAGCAGAAGAGGCAAAACAGGCAGCAGAAGAACGCAGGAAAAAAACAGGCGACCCCAATGATTATTCGTTTACATTTGAGGCGACTTCAATTTCGGTTGCAAAATGAACTGACATTTTTAGAACGTGGATAACGCAAATTTAATTTAGCAAAAAATACAACATTGCGTTATCCTCGTTCTGAGGCTTGAGTTCAATCGTTTTATGCCGCCGAGATAAAAAGGTACAATTTAGAGGCAACAGCATCCGTTATTGACGAAATAAACTGTAGCACAATCACAATGGCATTTGTTGTAGAGCCGAAGAAAAAATCCCACTTGTAAACAGGAAAACCGATCAACATGGCAATGAGCGTCACTGCTGCGCGCGATTTACCCAGAAAAGCAGTCAAAATATGATAAAGCGTTTTGTTTATTGCATGTATCCAATTGGGAATCATAGCGCTCAACATT
>JAITHZ010000369.1 GCA_031279795.1 Bacteroidales bacterium | reverse complement strand
TGTCACGCCCGTACGGAAATTCACTTTTATTCTGGCAAAGCTGATTCCGTACTGGGCAATTGGTTTTGTTGTACTGACGCTTTGTTTCGGATTCGCGGCCTTGCTTTATGGCCTTTTTCCCATTGGCAGTTTGTTGACAATTTATTTATTTGCAGGAATTTATATTCTGGTTGTTTCTGGATTGGGCTTAGTCATTTCCAACTATTCAAACACCATGCAACAGGCAATGTTTGTGATATTTTTTTTCATGATGGTGATGATTCTGATAAGCGGACTGTTTACTCCTGTCGAAAGCATGCCCGACTGGGCGCAATACATAACGGTGATTAATCCGCTGAAATACTTCATCCAAGTGATGCGAATGGTTTACCTGAAAGGAAGCGGACTTGCCGACCTGACAGGACAGTTTGCTGCACTGACCGGTTTTGCACTGTTTTTTAATTTGTGGGCAGTCGTCAGCTACCGAAAAACAAAATAAGATGTTTAAATCCGCAACTATTTTGTAACTAATTGCGGATTTATGGTTATATCCATTCTTCCGTCAATATATTTCCCCGTATTCCGATTACAATTTTTTTTACGGGTATTTTGCGGCTTGCCTTCGCGACCGCCTGCCGCGCCAGTTGTAACAAGCCTCCACAGCATGGAACTTCCATTATAATGACCGACAGCGTGTTGATGTTGGAAAGATCAATCATTGCCGTAATTTTTTCAACATACTGTTCTTTTGCCGAATCTAATTTTGGACAGGCTATGGCGAGCGCATGACGCCTTAAAAAACGGCTGTGAAAATCGCCAAAAGCATAAGCCACGCAGTCGGCGGCAAGCAGCACGTCGGCATCCTTAAAATACGCTGCCTGAGGATTTAACAGATGTAACTGAACAGGCCATTGCGTCAGTTGCGAAGCTGTTTCTGTCGCGTCTGTCGCCGAATTTTCCGGACGCTCAAACGACATTGCCCTGCTTCCGGGGCATCCACAGGGATTTTCGATATCCGTCATATCTATATTTATGTTGTGTGTCTTTAAATATTGCAAACCCTGCTTCAAATATGCCGTTTCATTATGTGCTTTTAAATGAAGCAAATGCGCCCTGACGGTTTTTTC
This sequence comes from Bacteroidales bacterium, assembly GCA_031279795.1. GTDB lineage: Bacteria > Bacteroidota > Bacteroidia > Bacteroidales > WRGA01 > WRGA01. Next base: position 1,506 of record JAITHZ010000369.1, on the reverse strand, counting down.
GCCTTTTGACGATAATTTTTCCATTACGGCATATTCGTCGTAGGCTTCGGTTTCTTTCTCTTCAAACCGGATGGCTCCTGCAGGACACTCGCCGATGCAAGCGCCCAGACCGTCGCAAAACGTTTCGTTGATGATGCGCGCTTTCCCGTCTATCAGCTGCAATGCGCCTTCATGACAGCCTTCTACACAGGCGCCGCATCCATTGCAGAGATTTTCATCAATTGTAATTATTTTTCTTTTCATTTGTGTGCTAATTTTTCCCATTTTTCTTGAACGTTTTCTTCGCCGTCGAAATAATTCCGTTGCGAATCTTTGTCGAATATTTCGTAAGTTGGGGCGATGAAGATCTTGTTAGAATCTGGATATTCGCAGACGTCGAATCCAATGAAAGTCCTTATGTCCAGATAAATGCACGGTTCCGTTGTGTGATTGTACAGTTGATGTGCGCCCGTTTCGCCCATCTCGAAAAATATCAAGTCGCCGCCTTCGACAATCGCCAGTCCATCCGGCGTTCGTAGTGTTGCGGAACCGGAAATGATCATAAACAACTCTTCGGCATAGCGATGAAAGTGATATGCCGCACAGTATTGTCCAGAATTCAACTGTCGCAGGTCGAAATTCAGATTTTGAGGTTTTATCCCTTTTCTGATTCGGGAGACATCGGAAAACAGCCTGAATTTGTCGATTTTATTTGCGTCTTCCTGAAATTCTCTTTCGCTTGATTTTAAAATTGTTGCCATAATTGTATGATAAAATTGTTGTGATTTAAATTGTCATTTTAATTCGACACGGCTTTCAGGCCAACGACGGAAATAATTAACGTGGAAATAAAGCACAGTCGCCAAAAGGTAACCGGCTCTTTGAAGACAAATATTCCGATTAAAACCTGTACTTTTATCTGTAATAATCAATGCAATTTTATCACCACGTATTCCGACTGCGTGCCAATTCGAAATTTTCCGCCCCAGATGCCAATGCCAGAAGTGACATAGATGTGGCTGTTACCTTTTTTCAGGTATCCATACGGTTTTTCAAACATCAGGCGGGTAATCCAAGAAATCGGGATTAACTGTCCGTGATGGGTGTGGCCGGAGATTTGCAGCGTGATGTTGTTCGCTTCGGTTTCTTCCAAACGTACCGGCTGATGGTCAAGGAGGATGACTGGCTTTGATTTGTCCAGCGAATGCGTCAACGTTTCCAGCGGCAGCCGGTTGCGATTCGAACGGTCGTCGCGGCCAACAACGAAGAATGTACTGTCGACCAGCGCCACAGAGTCGCGCAATACACAAATTCCGGCCTCCTGCAGGAAAGCGATGCTTTTGTCTATTCCGGCGATGTATTCGTGATTAACGACGGCTGCATAAATTCCGTATGTTGACTTCAGCCGGTGAAAGGACTCGGAAATATGCTGCTCCTGCAACGGCAACAAATGATTGTCGATGATATCGCCTGCAATCAGGATAATGTCAGGTTCTTCGCTGTTGAGCTGGTCAATCCACTGTTCGA
>JAITHZ010000315.1 GCA_031279795.1 Bacteroidales bacterium | reverse complement strand
ATTGACGCCTTCCAAACTGAAGTTCTGTCCCAGCAAATTATTTAACGTCCAACAGGAAAGTTTTGCAGTAAATAACGAAACCTGATAGAAGAGTATAGTTATATCTTCGCCAAAAAAATATACGTCATGCCCGTGCGGATTTCCATGAACTGTCAATTTCCACAAGACGTGCGTAATCAGAATAATGAACATGAAATAAATCATGCCGACAATTTTGTGATCTTTCTGAAAAATCTGTTTGATCGGTAATTTCATAATCATTCGTTCAAAAACTCGCTACAAAGATACAGTATTTTTTTGACAATTCAAATTTTGGTATTACTTTTGCGTTTTATTGCAGGAATTATGAGAAAACTGAAATGGATTTGTGGATTACTGATTTACGCTATTTACACAGGCGGGTTTGTTCAAGCGCAGAAAACATATATAAGCCATTATCCGGAACGTTTGTTTGAGGAGGGACGAAAAATGTATGCCGACGAAAATTATATTGCATGTATTGAGCGTATGCAAGCGTATAAGAAAACTGCCGCCGACGGTGAATTTGTCCGGCATGCCGATTATTACATTGCTGCTTCGTCGTTTGCCAAAAACAACCCCGACGCCAAAGAAACACTGCAGGACTTTCTGAACCACTATCCGGCTTCGGAATACGAAAACCGGATTAATTTCATGATGGCTTCGCTGTATTTTCTGGATGACGACTACAGGGATGCGAAAAAATGGTTTGCCAAATCGGACATGTTTCTGCTGTCGGAAAACGAACAGGAGGATTACTCTTTTCGTTATGCCTACTGCGCTTTGCAGTCGGGCGATGAGCAGGAAGCGCTTCCGTTTTTTACCGCCCTTTCTTTGAACAGCAAAAAATACCGCGAACCGGCAATATTTTATAAAGGGTATATCTTTTTTCAGCAACATAATTTCAGCAAAGCATTGTCGGATTTTAAATCGCTGCAAAACAGTCGAGATTACAAAACTGCATCGGGCTTTTATATCACACAGATATACTTTTTGAACGAACAGTACGAGGAAGCGACAGCCAATGCTCTACAACTGCTCAAAGCCAACGACTTGCGTCCAGATCACCGCATAGAAACGCTCCGAATGGCGGGCGAAAGTTTTTATAAAATCGGCGATTTTTCACAGGCAGGTCACTACCTTAGCCGCTATATCAACGAGTCGTCTGAACCGCTGTCCAGCAGTCGTTTTTTGCTTGGTTCGGTATTTTTCAAGCAATACGATTTTGCGAAAGCTATCCAGCAGTTCAATCGCATGAAAACGGGCAACGACTTGCTGTCGCAGAACGCATTTTTTCTACTGGGGCAAAGCTACCTGCAACTGAATGATAAACCCAATGCCCGTCAAGCTTTTGCGTCGGCTTCGAACATGTCATTCGACAGGGATATTCAGGAAATTGCCATGTACAATTGCGGAATGTTGACCCATGAACTGTCGTTTTCTGCTTTCGGTGAATCAGTCAGTATTTTCGAACGTTTCCTGAACTTGTTTCCAAATTCACGATTTGCTGATAAAATAAATGACTGCTTAATTGAAACTTATCTCACTACGCGCGATTACAGGTCGGCATTGACGTCAATCGAAAAAATCCGACAACCGTCAAGAAAAATTCTCGAAGCCAAACAGAACGTATTGTTTCAGCTTGGAACAGAATGTGTTGCAAACAACGAATTTAATGCGTCTGCCAATTATTTCACGCAATCCATCCGGCTTGGCGATTATGACACGAGTGTAAAGGCATTGAATTTTTTCTGGCGCGGCGAATCCTATTACCGTTTAGGACAGTATGCAAGCGCAATAAGCGACTACGCTGCCTGTTTGCCGCAAGCTTCTCGCAATGATTCGGAAGTTTACGCGTTGGCGCTTTACAACATGGCTTATGCCTATTTCAAACAAAAAAACTACACAGCGGCATTGAATAATTTTCAAAAATACCTTTCTGCCGAAAATAATACTTCAAGCGCCTTATATTTTGACTCTTATAACAGAATTGGTGATTGCTTTTTCTACAACCGCAATTTGACGCAGGCCGAAAATGCCTATTCAAAAGCTGCTTCCTTGAGTGGCAACAGCGACTATGCGCTGTTTCAAAAAGCCGTCGTAATGGGATTGCAGAAAAATTATTCCGGAAAAATAACTGCCCTGAATTCTTTGATTGACAAGTATACTCACTCGAAGTACCAGCCGGACGCGTATTACGAAAAAGCTCGAGCGTATGTGATGCTGGGGCAGAATGGAAATGCCATAAGTGTCTTTGAACAGCTCGAGGCAAATTTCCCGCAAAGTTCATGGAGCCGCAAAGCTGGGATTCAGAAAGGAATGTTGTACTTGGACAACCGCCAACTGGCCGACGCTGCCGTTGCCTATAAACAGGTGATTGCCAACTATCCGGCAAGCGAAGAAGCGCAAATTGCCATTCAGGATTTGAAAGCCGTTTATACGGAAATGAATGATATTCAAGGATATGTAAATTATGTTCGTTCTGCTGGCATTAACATTCGCTTCGACATCGCTGAACAGGATTCGCTCACCTATCTGGCTGCCGAAAAACTGTACATGCGTGGCGAAAATGCCCGCGCCAAATCTGCGCTGATGCGTTATCTGTCCGATTTCCCGAAGGGCGCCTTTTCTCTGAACGCTCACTATTATCTGGCATTGGCTTACTTATCCGAAAAAAATCATCTACAGGCCGAAAAAGAACTGGAATACATCATTCAAACGCCGGATAATAAATTTACAGAAGATGCGTTGGCGCGCTATGCCGAAATTGCTTTTGCAAAACATGACTACCGGAAAGCGTTGGCTTGCTATCAGGATTTATACCGGAAAGCGGAATTTGCTGATAACCGCCTGAATGCAGCAACCGGAATATTGCGTTCGGCTGCGCAGCTGCATGAAGCGCATACGGTTATCGGTGTTGCTACAGACTTGCTGCAGGACAAAAAACTGTCGCCGGAATTGCAGCATGAGGCGTTGAGTGAACGGGCAAAAGCCTATTTTCAAGCAAACAATCCGGAAAAAGCCGCCGCCGATTTGCAGCAGCTGGCTGGTGATACGCGCAATGCGTATGGCGCTGAAGCCGCTTATTTGCTTGGACAATACTATTTTGACACAAGTCGGCTGGAGAAGGCCGAAGAAATTGCATCCAATTTCATCCGCAAGGGTACGCCACATGCCTACTGGCTGGCTCGAGGATTTATTCTGATGGCAGACATTTCGGCAGCGAAAAAAGACTTACTGTCGGCCAAACAATATCTGCAAAGCTTGAAAACCAATTACAAAAATCCGCCTGACGATATTGCCGGAATGATTGACGACAGATTGAAACGATTAAAATGACATACGAAATGCAATTTACATCAAAGAAATTTACACTGTTTACCTTGCTTTTTATGGCAGGATATGTTTCTGCAGCCGAATTTGAAATTTCGATCGGCGATTCCCTACTGAAAAGGGAACTTTTGATAGAAGCCGAATATTCTCCCGTTATCCAAGATGCCGAAAAAGTAAACATATTGCCGAAAATCAGGGAAATAACTCCAGTAAAAGCTGTAATCGAATATTCATCGCTTGCGCTTACTTCTGTACCGGCTTCGGAAATTGTGTCGTCGACGGCTGAACATTTTGGTACTGAATATCTCATTTACAACAAAAAAGGCTATATCACTTTTGGTGGAGGACTTCCCTTAACTGTTCGTGGGGCTGCTGGCTGTGAAATTCTCAATACGCAGGACAATTTCCTGCGTCTGAATTTCAATCATTTTTCTACAAACGCAAAAGTCTCGTATTTACAGGAAAACATATCGGGAAAAGCGTTTCTGAATGACAATCTCCTGAGTCTCTTGTACAAACACCGGTTTTCGTCTGCTTTGCTTGATTTTTCATTTGACGCCGGCTATACAGGATTCAATTATTATGGATATATGCAACTGGGAGAAATTCCCCAGCAGCGACAGGCTTTCTGGTTTTTTCATCCGGCATTGCGCCTGGCCTCGACGCCTCGCAA
>JAITHZ010000218.1 GCA_031279795.1 Bacteroidales bacterium | reverse complement strand
TTATGTACCTCGCTGGTCAGTAAAGCAGAATATCCTCAAGTTTCGCGAATTGACAGGATAACACACGACGAAGGATTGTCGAATACCCACGGTCTCTGTATCTTTCAGGAAAAAGCCGGATGGATGTGGTTTGGTACCAGCGTGGGATTGAACCGTTACGACGGTTATCAGTTTACTGTCTATAAAAACGACATCGACGGGCTTGGAACGTTACGGGGCGAACTTGTCCGCTGCATATACGAAGACCGAAAGAACCGGATATGGGTTGGAACCGAACGTGGCGGCCTGAATCTCTTCAATCGGGAAAAAGAAGAGTTCACGCATTTTTTCTTCGACGATGCACGATTGGATACCATTTTTTCGGTAAACAGCATCACGTCCAATGACGCCAATACGCTGTTTCTGGGCACCGACAAGGGTATTGCCTATATGAACGACAAAAACCGGCTGGAACTTCTTCCCGTCAAAGCGCTTGCAGACGCTGGCAATCCGGAAGTCACAAAAATTTATTTCGACAAGAAAAACAACTTGTGGATCGGTACGCTTGCAGGCCTGTTCATGCACAACTTTTCGACAGGTAGAAGTGAGCGAAAGGCGCTGCCGGATACTTCCATCCCATTTGATGAAATACATGCACTGTTTTTCGACAGCGATAATACACTGTGGATTGGGACATATCATTCAGGCGTTTACACCGCAAATATCAACAACTGTCTCATCAGCAAAGTCCGTTCGTGGATAAAATTCGACCGCGCGGAAACCATCAGGGCAATTCAGGAAGATGGACAGGGGCTTATGTGGTTTGGAACGCGCGGAGGATTGGTCTCCTACAACAAGGATACGCAAAAATACCATTCGTACCTGCGCGACGAAGACGAAAGTCTCAGCCTGTCGCTCAATTCTGTGCTGAGCCTCTGCGTCGATTCCAAAGGTAATTTGTGGATTGGCACACGCGCCGGAATCAATTACTGCGACATCGACAAACAGATTTTTATCCATATCCGTGCATCCAAAAATGATCCCCGTTTTCTCAACAATACCGAAATCTATTGTTTTTATTTCAATAACAACGACTTACTGATAGGGACAGAAAGTGGAGGGGTTAACATTTACAACCTTGATACGCATCGTTTCAGGTATTTGACAACAAAAAACGGCTTGTCGAGCGACTGTATAAAATCGTTTGTCTGCAACAATGGAGAAATTCTGGTAGGTTCCTATCAGGGAGGCATCACCATCCTTGACGCTGCTACCTATCGCGTCAAGACGGTTTTGCGAAACAGACCCGGCGACTCCCGTTCATTGAAAGACGATATTGTATGGAGTTTGTTCAAAGACAGCAACGGAAATATATGGGTTGCCACCAATCGGGGTATTAACTTGTTTAATCAAAAAAAACGCACGTTCGATTACTGCGACAATATTTATCCCAGCCGTTCGTGCAACTGGATAAAGGAAGACGCATCGGGCGACTTGTGGTTTGGGGGAGACGAACTGTATATCTACAGTCCGACAACTGGTAAAACGAGCAAATACAACGAACGGACACGCGACGTACTTGCCGGCAAGGACAGCCTGTACTGGCTCGCAACGCGCGGACATGGCCTGGCGCTGTTCGACAAAAAACGCGGCGTTATTGGCCATTACACAGAATCCGACGGCTTGTGCAACAACAATGTCCAGTCGTTGCAGCGCGACAGGGCAGGCAATATCTGGATTAGCACGTTCAACGGACTTTCGATGTTTGATGAAGAAACGCTGAAATTCACTAATTTTGATGAGACCGACGGTTTACAGGACAATCAATTCAACTACGGAGCAGCCTCAGCTCACGGCGATCAGTTGTACTACGGAGGTTTCGACGGGATGAATATTTTCAATCCCAGCGCCATTAAAACGAGCGCATTTACGGCGCCGGTTGTTTTCACCGGACTGAAAATACTGAACAAACCGGCGATAATCGGAAGTTCAATCGCAAAAAGTATCAATGTGGTGGAACGAATAGAACTGACAAGCAAACAGAATGTTTTTTCCATCGAATTTGCCGCGCTGTCGTTTTCCAACGCGCGCAAAAGCCAGTATGCCTACATGCTCGAAGGTTTCGACAGTGATTGGATTTATTCTGGCGAAACCAATTCGGCCAATTATACAAATTTGAATCAAGGCAAATACATTTTCAAGGTAAGAGCCGCCAATTCCGACGGGATGTGGAGTCCGCATGAAGCGCGTCTGGAGGTGATTATTCATCCGCCTTTCTGGAAAACCTGGTGGTTTCGGCTCATCGGCGGAAGCATCGGACTGGCGTTCTTCATTTACCTTGCCCGTTTCTATCTGTACCGCGCAAAGCTGAACAACGAACTGGTTTTTGAAAAGATAAAAGCGCGCAAACTGCACGAAATCGAAACGATGAAGCTCCGTTTCTTTACCAACATATCACACGAAATCCGCACACCGCTAACGCTTATACTGGGGCCGCTACAGCAGATACTGGATAATGGCGAAATAGACGCCGGTTCGAAAGAAAAATTAAAATTAGTAAAACGAAGCGCTGACCAATTATTAAAGTTAATAAATCAACTGCTGGATTTCAGAAAACTGGAAGCTGGAAAGCAAGTCGTTCATTATGAAAAAGAAAATATTGTGCTGTTTATTGAAACCATCGTCGAATCGTTTCAAAGCATGGCGGTTGAAAAAGGCGTCAAATTGAGTTTCTTTTCCAACAAGGATCACTTGACTGTTCTGTTCGACAGCGACAAGATACAGAAAATAGTAAACAATCTTCTGTCCAATGCATTGAAATTCACAAACCCAGCAGGTGAAGTCAATGTCATTTTCGAAGAAAGAGAATCATCGTACACCATTATGGTAAAAGACACAGGCATTGGAATTTCGCAGCAAAATCTCTCCAAAATTTTCGAACGGTTTGAACAGGGCGACAAAGGCCAGGATGTTCGTGGTTCGGGCATCGGGCTGTCCATTACGCGCGAATTTGTAAAACTGATGGATGGAGAAATCGAAGTAGAAAGCGTTGAAAAACGGGGAACGTCGTTTATTGTCCAAATGCCATTGCTCTATGATGCCGATGTGTATGAAAATGCCGGTGAAATGTTGCAGACTAATGATTTTCCGGAAGAAAATCAAAAAATCATTCTGATAGCCGACGACAATGCAGACGTTCGCCGGTATACCGCCTCGCAATTCCGTTCGGAATACCGCGTCATCGAAGCCAGCAACGGAAAAGAAGCGCTCGAACTGATCACACAATACATTCCCGACATTATCGTTTCCGACTTGTTGATGCCGAGCATGAATGGCGATACGCTGTGCAAGAAAATCAAAAAAGACGAACGTACCTCGCATATTCCGTTTGTATTGCTCACCGCCGTCGTTTCCAAAGAATCGGAAAAAGAAGCATTGAAAGTCGGCGCCGACGATTATATCACCAAGCCGTTCGATATCAACATTCTGAAGCTGAAAGTCGATAATCTGCTGTCGCTTCGCAACGCATTGCGCGAGAAGTTCAAGGCCGATTTCATTCTTCAACCGTCGAAGCTGACGCTTGTTTCGCCTGACGAAAAATTCCTGAAGAAAGCCGTTGACATAGTCGAAAAGAATATTGCCAATGCCGATTACAGCATCGAAATATTTGCGTCGGACGTAGGCGTGAGCCGAATGCAACTCTACCGCAAACTCGAAGCGTTGACAAACAAAACCGTAAAGGAATTTATTCGCGACATCAGAATAAAACGTGCGGCACAACTGCTGGAACAAAACAAGGCGAATGTTTCGGAAATCATCTATCAAGTAGGATTTCGCGATTTGCCGTATTTCCGCAAATGTTTCCGCGAGCAGTACGGCGTAAGCCCGTCGGACTATGCTTCCCAGTTTCATAAAGATTTACCCGACGAGTTTTGAAAGTTGAGCTTGGTACGGTCATTAGCAGGATAATTATAAAGAAATGCAAGAACAATAATAATTTCGGCACTTTTGTAAAAAAAAATTGAGAGTTGAGAGTTATGAATTGAAAACTCTCAACTCAACTCTCAATTTTCATCATTAATTAATTCGATCAATTCGTTCAGCGACAGTTGCGCCGATTTGTCGCTACCTTCGAGCAGCGATTCGGCCAAATCCCGTTTTGTATTGTGCAGCTTGATGATTTTTTCTTCAATCGTGTTTTCGGCAACGAGCCGGTAAATTGTTACCGGACGGGTTTGCCCAATGCGATGCGCACGGTCGGAGGCTTGGTCTTCTACTGCGGGATTCCACCATGGATCAAGGTGGATGACATAGTCGGCTGCTGTTAGATTTAAACCCAATCCTCCGGCTTTCAGGCTGATGAGGAACAGTTCGCCTTCGCCTTTCTGGAATTTTTCCACCCGTCGTTCGCGTTCTGTCGCAGGAACAGTTCCGTCCAAGTACTGGTAAGTGATGCCACGTTTGTCCAATTCATCGCGCACAATCGCCAAATGCGTCACAAACTGACTGAATACCAGCGCACGGTGGCTGTTGTCAATCAGTTCGCCGGCGATTTCCAGGAAGGTTGTCAGCTTGGACGATTCGATATTCAGTTGTGCATTTATCAGCGCGGGATTGCAGCAAGCCTGCCGCAAACGGGTAATCTCGGCCAGCGCCTGAAAATGTTTGGCGCCCGGCGAGGCATTGCTGCTGGAAAGATTTTCGACAGCTTGCCGTCGCAGCGCTTCATAGAAGGCCTTTTCGTCGTCGGAAAGCGTTATTTTTTTGACAATTTCCGTTTTTGGCGGCAATTCATCCAGCACTTTTGTTTTCGTCCGACGAAGAATAAACGGAGCTATCAGCTTTTTCAGGCGTTTGCGGGCATTCTCGTCGTCAGACTTGGCATAGGTGTCGGTGAAATGCTGCAAATCTCCCAGCAATCCTGGGTTGATAAAGTTGAACAGGTTCCAGACTTCGCCCAGATGATTCTGGACAGGAGTTCCAGTGAGCGCCACCCGAAAAGACGCATGAAGCTGCATGGTTGCTTTCGATGTTTTTGTGGCAAAATTCTTGATCGTGTGCGCCTCGTCGAGTACAGCGGTGGCATAAACGGGCTGGCTGAGCAGCTTCTCTTCCGATTGCAGCAGGCCGTAGGAAATAAACAGCACGTCGCCGGGCTGCAGATGCTTGACCGTCTGCATGCGATTGTAACCGCCCGTTCCCAGCAATCTGATTTGCAGCGAAGGCGCAAAGCGGTTCACTTCGTTTATCCAGTTTCCAATAACCGAGAGAGGGCAGACGACCAGCGCCGGGCCCAACTGTGCGCG
>JAITHZ010000032.1 GCA_031279795.1 Bacteroidales bacterium | reverse complement strand
TAATTTTTCTGATTCTTTATTTTTTTCGCCCAATGTTGCCGGTTTTTACCGCAACATTGGGCTTTTTTCATGCAAAATTTCAGTGAAAACACGCAACGTTTGGGTCGGCGACCCCAACGTTTGGGTAAAAAACTCAACGTCGGGGAAAAATAGAATAGTTTCGGAAATTCATAATTCGTAATTAATTAATAATTAAAGACCATTGATGCCGGAGGTTGCGGCTCGATAAATAGCCCAGGCTACGGCATTCAACTCAAGGGCTGCATTGTGGACATAGACTTCGCCTTTGGTTGTGGTGGCATAACGTCCATACTTTTTGTTTTTGGGCAAGCCCGTCGACTGGTTGTAAATCGAAGGCCATCCGTCATTGCTGCTACTACTGTCCCAAGCCGCGGCGCAACTGTCGCCAAAGTACATGAAATTTTTCTTGTCGTTGTACCATATAATTGAAGCGTCGGGATGTATATTTTTATGGGTGTTGGGGTTGTAAGCCGAGCAGATTTGCGTCGACCCCGGAGGCAGTTGCGTAATATATACTGAACCGAAATTATCTTCGCCCCAGTATTTTCCCGAAAGATTTCCAAACGGCCCGTTTACAATCGAAACATTTGGAAGGGTATTGATCAGATAGCTGTAATCATCCGTCGACATCTGGGTGGCGCTTCCCCAGGAGCTTGAACCGAATATTCCGTTAATCAGATTGGTTACCTGCGTGGCAGTATTATCGTATGAACCGTAGATCAGCACACCGCCCTTGTTTACATAATTTGCAAGCGCCGTCGACAGTGATGTGGTAGGAGCAAGTCCGTAGGCAAAATACAGCACGATATCGGGCTGTACTCCGTTATAGCCATTGTTGAGATTCGATATTGCGGTGGATTCGGAGGTGGTTCTCCACAATTCTGTGAAATTATTGATCCTCACAATGCCTGTTGGTGAAAAAGCCTGCTTGGTGTTGAGAAGAGAATTTTTTCGGTAAGTACAGTTCCACGAATAATCGCTGTCGCCGATTATGGCATATGTCATCGGCGGGAGCTGAACGGGAACTGTGACGCTGCACGTGCCGTTGCCGTCTGGCGAGTTGCTCTGAACGGTGATCGGAAAGTCGAAGTTCACCGTCGGTCTTCCGTATCCATACAGGGTGACTGTGTTGGCACCAGTGGCGTTAAAGACGCCGCTGCTCTCGAACCAGACGCCGTTGGTGACCGGCGTTCTCACTTCGTAGTATCCCTTGGCGCTTACATTTACGTTGACGACAATCTTGTTGGCGGCCGTTAGCGCTACGTTCTTCCGGTATGTTCCTTCGATGGCCGACGTGCCGCAGAGCAGTGAATAGTTGGCAATAAACGGCTTTACCGAAACATTGAAATTACAGTTCGCCCCCGACGAGGGATGAAGCGTAAACTGATCCGTCTTCACGGCCGTCGGCGTTCCCTGCGCTGCAAGTCTCACGCTCTGAACTCCGAGATTCGAGAAAATTCCCTCGCCTGCAAATGCGTAGCCGTTCGAGGGATCAGCGATTGCCGTCATTGACCAGATACCTTTCTTGGTTACGTTCACCGTAATAACGGCGAAATGCAACTCCGACGTTTCGTTTTGCTCAATGAAAACGCCTTTTACACTCGTTTTGGAGCAATCGAGCGAATACACCGCTTTTCCCAGTGAACCGCAAAGACTGCGCCACTCCTTTTCGCTCTGCATGTAGTAGTTGTAACAGTCTTCGTCGATGTTGAAAATCATCAGACTGTTAGCATCCAGTGAATCGCCGGGAGATTTCAGCATCTTGTCGCGCTGCATCTCCGTCATGCGGGGTATTTTCATTCCCCGCAAGGTGGTATCGTTGCCATTCACAATATTTTGAATATCCAAATCGGTCAGTGAACTTGGATTTTCCGTATTTATTCCTATAGATTGAGAATAAATACAGCTGCTTATACATAAGCAACTCAACATAAAGAAACTTCTTTTTCTCATTTGCATTTATTTTTAATATAAAAATTGACTAATAATGAAAATATATAGTAAGCGTTCATGTCAAACAAAAACAATTGCTGTTTTGTTCACAGAATTGTATTTTTTATTATTTTTTATGAGAATCAATTTCAGTTGAAAGTTCTACTTCTGGATCTTATTGTTTTTTTGTGTAGCTTTGCATCCGGATTGTTTTATATTAGTTCTTATGCAACATATTTCTCTAAAAAAAGAACACGGAGTAGGCGTATTCTTTGTCCTTTTTACAGCAGGATTGCTGTACCGCTTGATTGTCAAATTACTTGAAGGCTATCCCAAAGAGGGATGGAACATAACGGAATTTTTAATAAATTACGAGGGTGGTTTTGTCAGACGCGGCATATTGGGCGAATTGCTTCTGACACTGTATCAGTATTTTCAGATCGACGTATACTGGACAATCATTCTCGTCTGCCTGATTGCCTACGTGCTGTTCGTCGCCTTTTTTGTGAATGGATTCCTGAAAAAAGGCATGCCGCTGTTTGTGCTGCCGTTTATTTTCTTTCTTGGAGGGCCGATTATTCATGATTTCTTCATCAGGAAAGATATCCTGCTGGCGTTGCTTTTTATCCTGATGCTGCGTTTTTCGTTAAAGAAACAACCCTTTATTTATCCGGTACTCGTCAATTTACTTTTAATCTTTTCCATGTTAGCCCATGAAACGGTTGCTTTTTATGCGTTCCCTGTTTTGGGATTGATTTATTTGCACCGGTATAAATATTTGTTTAATGACCATGGCGCGAACGATAACCGAAGTCTGTGGCGCGATATAAAATCGGGATTGATTACTTGCCTGATACTGCTGCCTGCAATTGCCGTGTTCTTTTCTGTAATTTATTTTCATGGCGACGATCGGATTGCTCTTTCCATCTGGAACTCATGGGAATCCGTGCCGTTTCCTGTACACGAAAGCAGATTCGATATTCCTCCGGCAGCAATCGACGCCCTGTCGTGGACGCTGGAAACTGGCAAGTCATTAACCATATATTATCTGTTGAAAGTGAGGAACATTGGGGTGATGGGTGGAATTGCCTGGATTGTTATCCTTGCGGCCGTTTACGTTGTGATGACGAATATTCACAAAATGAATTTCACGCTGTTGGGGCGCAAACCGACGATGATGTTTAACGTCTCGCTTTTGTCGAGCCTTCTGTTCATGCAGTTTATTGCCCTATTGCCACTGTTTGTCATTGCAACGGATTACGGAAGGTGGATTTTCCTTTGGGTCATTTCCTCCTGTATCATCTTTTTAGTTGTTCCCGAAAAAGAACTTTCTGCAATTATACCCAAATGGATAACTTCTGCAAGCGCCCTGATTTCCCGATTTTTAAATGTGTTAGTAACCTCCTCGCGCGGGGTGACAACGCTAATTTGCATAATGATCGGTTTCCCGTACTATAAATGGAATTTTCTGGAGAGTGCCGCTACCAATGCCTTTGTTACCGTACTTGAATTCATATCTACGATAGCGATGGGAATTGTGGACAAATAACTTAGGAATAAATCCAAACAAAGCAGGTAAACCTTTTCAGGCTACCTGCTCTGCAATAAAACAATAAAACAACAAGTATGTAAAATTAAAAGTAATACGTCAATAAAACCGCAATGGTGCGATTTTTTGCTGTAAGATCTTTCGCCAGTCCTACTGCCTGCATTGGGTACTTGTAAACATCAGACAAGCCTAAACCATATTGCACGCCGATACCGATTTTCGATATTTTTACGCCAGCGCCAAAGTTCAACCCGACTTCAAAATTTTTCACATTTCCTTCTTTTAATTCTTCAGCTGCACCCAAGACTTCTCCGAAATTTTTGCCGTCTAATGCTAAAGAAAAATTAGGGCCAATGGCCGCGTAAACTCCGATTCCTCCCAATCCCAGCGAATACTTCAAATTGATGGGAATGTCAAGGTAGCTGTTGCGAAGATCCATGCTTTCATTGCCAAATTTAAACTTTCCACCTTTCTGATTGTACAGAATGCCTGCTTCCACTCCAAAACCTAAAATACTCACATCCAAAACCGGCCCAATCTGAAAACCAATAAGATTTTCTGATTTGACATCATCCCAACTGTATGACAGGCTATTTACATTAAGACCTGCTCTGGCGCCAAATTTGATACCAAACTGCGCTTGTGCCATGCCAACGCTCAGCGTCAGCGCTACTACGAAAACTGATAGTTTCTTCATATCTAAAAATATTTAAAATTAATGTATGGTTGATATACTATTGTATTATTTCTTTCACTATCCCCAAATTCGGATAAAAAATCGCTTTAGCTGGCTTTTTCTTGTTTTCGAAAATAGATGAGGGCAATACGGCTATCGCTCCAAATTGCGAAATTTTTATGCTGTTTTCAAACAGTGTTTTGTCGGAAAAGGTGATTTTCACCTTCACGTCGCCTGCTACTGTATACATGATGCCTTTTTTATTTTTGTTGAATTCGTTCAATTTTGGTAAATCAAGTGTCGTTGTATTACGTAACGACAAAAACAGCGGCGAACCGCTCAAATCATTTTTATCCACTGGTCCGAGCAATTTGGAAAAACGGCAGACTATATGATTAGTTACATCATCTTCAGGCAAATATGTATATGAGCGAATACTGATTTCTTTTGTTGTAGAGCCGGTAAACATTTCGGTGAGGATCTGTTCCTGTACATCTAATTGCCCGATAATCAACTTTAGCGATTCGGCGTCTCCTGGAATTTTATCTGCTTCGCCTGTCAGAATATTCATCCGGCTTTCGCGAATGCGATAAATCTGTTTGGCTGCAATTTCAGCCATCTTCCCTGTTGAACTGGCCATCAAAAATTCTTCTGTTATTGCCGAATTGGCATTTGCCTTTTCTGTGTGCACTGACGGAGCTAACGTTAGTTTGGCTCTGTCTATCAGCGAATAGTCCGGCTCTGTGTTGATCGAACATAAAAATCCATCCTCTGTTACGTATATATAAGGTGTAATATCCGACTTGAGTTTAATGATGTATGTCTTTTCCTTGTCTGCAACGCCTTTTGCCCAAACATCCACTTTGTCAAGCGTCCAGTATTCCTTGTCGGCCAGCACCACATCCTGCGTCCCCAAATAACGTTCTGCGTACTGGCTGAAGCGTCCGGCTTTTTGTGTTACTTTTGTTGCCTGGATATCAATTATCAATAAAGTATTCGGCAGTGAATAAGTCAATCCATATTCATTCCCTTTTGTTGCAGAGAGTTTTATTGCTTCGATCATTTGTGCTTGAGCCACTAATACCACGAATAACAGTCCGGTAATAAATATAAATACTATTTTTTTCATACATTATTATCTTGAAACCGAATCCTGAAAAACCGTACAAAGATACAAAGAATTTGTTTCTGTCATAATATTTTCGTGAAAATTTAAATTTTACAGAAACAAACCGTCACAGAAACAGTTTTGTTTCTTTGTAGTTTTCTCGAAATTCGCGAGGAACACACTGTTTCTTTTTTTTAAAAATGCGGTTGAAATTCGACAGGTTATTAAACCCGCAGGCAGCAGCAATTTCAGAAATGCTGTGGGTTGTATCAACCAGCATTCTGGAAGCGTGTCCGATACGAATGTCGTTCAGCAAGTCGACGAAGTTCCGACCGGTGCGCTGTTTGAGGAATCGGCTGAACGATACCTCCGTCATTCCGACGAGAGCAGCAACATTGGCAAGGCGAATGTTTTCGTTGAAATGCTGGAGCATGTGCGTGTAGGCGCGTTCGATGCGACGGCTGTCGTAATGCTGGATATTTTCTGCAAAAGCCTGACTTGACAGAATGCGCGACTTCGCCTGCGAAAGGTCGTACAGAATACCGAACAGTTTGAGTACCGAATGAGCGCCTTTGTCTGATACGAGCGAATAAATGGCGTCTTTCACCTGCCGAATCGTTTCTATGGGAAACGTGAGTCCGTAAGCAGCCCGTTCAAACATCTCTTTTACTGTCCGGAACTGATTTTTCTTCAACAACTGTTCGTTCAGTAAATTGGCGTGAAACTGAATAGTGATTTCCTTTATTTCTGTCGAACGGCAGTGATGGTCAAACCACCCGTGTGTTAGCGTGGGAGATGTAATCAACGTCAGTTCCAAATCCTCGATTTCTTCTGTACTGTCACCCACAATTCGTTGTGCTCCAGCGCCATTTTCGATGAAGTTCAGTTCAAATTCTTTATGGATATGGACAGGAAATGTAAATTCCCGTTTTACGCGATAAAAAATCATAAAACAGTCTTCATCCGAAAGCGGAGTTACCTCCCTCAATATTGATTTTTGCTTGCTGTTCACGGGAATTTTTTTAGTGTGTAACATATTTTCCCAACGGCAGTTTGCTGATAGCAAAAACAAGAAGCAAGGATGCGACCAGACACATTGCAACAGACAGCGGCAAACCTGCAACAAGCCATATACCATCGAAACAGGCAGGTAATCCATATCGGATCATGGTATCCAGTACAAGAATATGAACCAGAAAAATGCCATAACTGTATTTATTGATAATATTTCCTGCTGTTGAAAGTTTTCCAGCCCAACTGCAATGCTTTACGCAGACAAATACTGCAATTGAGCTAAACAGTACGGCAGGAGTCAGATAGCGAACAAACAACTCGTTCACTGCATGCATTTTCGTGGAAACAATAAAAGTTCCCGCAGCAGACAGCGCAACAGCCACGATAAACAACAGCGCCAACAGTATTTTTAAGTATTTTATTTTCGCAAAAGATTTGATCTTCAAATAATAGCCTAATACCAGATAACCAACAAAACCCGTAAAAACAGACAATTCCATACTGGGGAAAAGCCACTTGCCAAATTTACTTATCATGTAGTCGTTCCTTAAGAATAATGTGACAAACCAGACAGCAAGGAAAGCAAGGATTTCTTTTTCCGAACAGTTTCTTATCCACCGTCCAAGTATCGGAA
>JAITHZ010000359.1 GCA_031279795.1 Bacteroidales bacterium | reverse complement strand
CGGTGGATTTTCCAGCATAGTGTTCGGAATAAACGAACAGCGGATTTGACGGTAAGCCCGGACGGTCGTTCCATATAACGGGGAACGGGTCGAAATCAATGTTTACAGCTATCTCACCGATTGCCAGCGACTGTACAAAATCGTCCACCTGAGCGGCAGAAAACAGCCGTCCGTCCAGCCCGACAGTAGCTCCGGCAGGTAATGTGCTGTTCAGCCAGTCAATAAACGCTGGTGTATCCGGCAAACCAACCTTGAACAAGTCAATGCCGGAACCGTTCAATTCGTCACCAGCTTGCAGGAAATAGCGAGAATCAGTCCATAAACCGGCTGACTCGGCTGTGACAACCACCGTGCCGGACGAACCGGTAAAACCCGAAAGCCATTCCAGCACGCGCCAATGAGAAGGCTGATATTCGCTCAAATGTGGATCGGAAATCGGCACAATACATGCATCTATCTGTGCATCCTGCATATATTTCCGCAATGCAGCTAATTTTTGAGTTATTTTCATATTTTAAATCAATTGAAAGTTGAAAATTATGGATATTTTCAATCCGTAATTCGTGGACAAAATTAGATGCAATTTTTGAAATATCCAAATTTGGGTGAATTATGTTTTTAGCAAAATAATTAGTTTAATTGCAAAAATACGACAGGTAGTTTGCGAAATTGGTGGAGTTCTTAATTAATTTTCAATTTTAATTTTCTATGAAATATAAATTTTGTAACCAAAAAGAAAAAACATGTTGTAAAAGTTGTTGATGAGAATGGATAAATGAAAGTAAATTTGCTGCATTTAAAGTACATGTAGCAATATGTGGAAGAACTTTTTCTATTATTCAAAACGGGAACGGTTGGCTGTAATGGCGTTGCTGGGGGTTATTGCAGTGCTGGTTTGCCTGATTCATGTGATGCCGACTGTGTGGAGAAGCAATGACAGCAATGCGCTAAATACTAAAGAAACAGAGGCTTATCGCGATTTTTGCGCTTCGCTGGAAAAACGGGAAAATGTGCCACGCAATTTCCCGCGCACCGGTAAAAATTCCTATTATGCAAATGAAAACGGACCGGCCAAGCATTTTGCGTTTAATCCGAACACTGCCGATTCTGCAACATTTTTATCGCTGGGACTTAAACCATTCATTATACGTAACATATTAAAATACAGAGAAAAAGGAGGAAAATTCAAATCAGCTACGGATTTTGCAAAAGTGTATGGATTAAACCAGCGGATGTTTTCTGAATTGCAGGCATATATTCGCATTCCGGTAGAAGAACCGCCTGTGTATCTGCAAGAAAGGCAGGAAATGTCAAAACCTGTCGCACCAGCAACGATTTACGCAAGGCAAGAAAAATATCCGCAGGGAACGTCGGTGGAATTAAACCGGAGCGATACGACGGAACTGAAGAAAATTCCGGGAATCGGCTCGGCCTTTGCGCGTCGCATTACGAGTTATCGAGACCGTCTGGGCGGATTCTATTCGGTCGAACAACTGTCGGAAGTTTGGGGCATAACGCCAGAAATGTACGCACAGCTGTCGGGATGGTTTACGGTTGATGCTTCTCTTATTAAAAAACTATCGGTCAACCAGTTAACTCTCGAAGAGCTGCGAAAGCATCCTTACATCAATTATTATCGGGCAAAAGCATTTATTGACATGCGCATGAAGAAAGGGAAACTGTATTCGCTGGACGAGTTTTCTCTTTTGGATGAATTTCCCGAAAAAGAAATCCGTCGACTGGAACATTATCTTGATTTCAGATAAGATAATCACCTGAAGATAATATCAATAATAACCGTTGTGCCTACATGTTCGTTTAGCGATTGCACCAGTCTTTCGCGCGACATCATCAGTTCTGCGCGGAGAATAGCGGAAGAAAGGCTCACGTTCAACACCTTATTGCGTATGTACAGCTGTGTAGTGTATTGTGTAACGCCCGGCCCCAGCAACTCCTTCCATGCCGAAATAAGACGCTGCTCGTTAAGTTTTTCGTCAAGATGCTGATTTTTAAGCGCTTCTTTAAGCACTTCGCCCAGCGACTGTGTATTTGTTTTTCTCATAAGAATACTGGTTTCAGATAAATGTCTGTCTAACTGGATAAAGTTACGTTGCCATTTTTTACATGGAATATTCGGTAATCGTGATGCATTTTTCCGATAATTTCATGCAAATGTTCCCGATTGGTGTCTGTAATAAAAATTTGCCCAAACGTATCCTGCGCCACCAGCTGAATGATTTGTTCCACCCTGTTTGCGTCCAGCTTATCGAAAATATCGTCGAGGAGCAAGATTGGCGTTTGCCTGTTTGCTTTTTTCAGGAAATCGAACTGCGCCAGTTTCAGCGCAACCAGATAGGTTTTGTTTTGTCCCTGCGAACCAATGCGCCGGATGGGAAACCCGTCCAGGAGCATGTTCAAATCGTCGCGATGAACGCCTTTTCGCGTGAACCCGACAATCCGGTCTTTCTCGCGCGAATCATGCAGCAGCAGCCGCAAATCAGCCTGCTGCAGCTGAGATTCGTACAAAAGCGACACCTTTTCCTGCGACTGGCAAATTGTATTGTAATACTGTTGAAATTCAGGCATAAATGTTTCAAGAAACAACGTCCGTCTGTCAAAAATAATTTTTCCGGCAGCCACCATTTGTTCTTCCCAAATGTCGAACAGCTCTCTGTCAAAAGTTTCCTGTTTCAGCAAAGCGTTTCGCTGCTGTAATGCCTTGTTGTAGCGAATCAGCGCGTCAAGATACGGTTTGTCGTATTGAGAAATCACCATATCCACAAATTTTCGTCTTTCCTCGCTGCCTCCCAGTATCAACTCATAATCGTTAGGCGAAATCATCACCAGCGGCACAGCTCCAATATGGTCAGAAAGCCGCTCGTATTCCTTTTTATTTCGCTTGAACTGTTTTTTTTGCCTTCGTTTGAGGCCGCAATACAGTTCCTCTGTTTTACCGTCGATAGTGTAAAAACCCTGAATCATAAAAAAGTCTTCGCAATGATGAATATTCTGTGTATCAGTCACATTTGTGTGGCTTTTACAAAAGGAAAGATAATAAACGGCATCCAGCAGATTGGTTTTTCCCATGCCATTATCGCCGAAAAAACAGTTCATTTTCGGAGAAAACTCCAATTCTGCCTGCAGCAGACTTTTATAATTGATAACAGAA
>JAITHZ010000320.1 GCA_031279795.1 Bacteroidales bacterium | reverse complement strand
ATAAATTACTACCGCATTTTTTGCGGCAAAATTATCACTTTTCTACCGCAGAAGCAACTTATTTATCAATTATTTTTGCATTGCTAATGATGGAAATTTCACTCTACAGTTGTTCCCGTTTCATGGCGAAAATACCGGTAATTTTTGGGCACAAATAAAGGAATAGTACTTTCGAGTTATTCCATTTGTTATACTGCAAGAAGAATCAATTTAGCTGAAAAAAATCAATATTCGTAAATAAAAACACAAAAAACAAAAATACGCACATAAAATTGTACACAAAAATATAAAAAAAACATACATAAGGAGAAACACTCATGATGAAAAAAACATAACCTTTGCCAGCGAAATAAATTGATATATTTTAGCTAATTAATTTAATTGACGAAATGAAAAAAATAAAAACAGCTGGCTTCATGTTCTGTTTATTGTTGTGTTGTTTCTCGGTACGGGCGCAACAAATAGCGGAAAAGACCAACATCATCGGATGGACGACTCTGTCGCCAAATATAGGAGGCGAAATTTCCCTGTCCCGTCAGTGGAGCCTCGACGCCAATTTTTCGTATCATCCGTGGAAGTTATCTGCAACAACCAGTTTGCGGCACTGGCTGCTATCGCCGGAATTGCGCTGGTGGTATTGCCGCAGCTTCGAAGGCTCGTTCTGGGGAGTTCATCTGCTGGCTGGACAGTTCAATGTGCGTGCGCTGCCGCTGACCGGTATGCCAAAAGACTACGAATACGCAGGCTTTCTAATTGGCGGCGGCGTGAGTTATGGTTACCACCTGCCGCTGTCTGCCCGCTGGGGGATGGAGTTTACGGTGGGGGTTGGTTATGCGTGGATTGATTACGACAAGTACGAATGTAAACAATGTCGTGAAAAAATTGCAGAAGGCCAGTACAATTATTTCGGACCTACTCGTCTTGGCATATCGCTGATATATTTTTTACAATAAATACGAATTATGAAAACATTTACTCAACTTGTTCTTAACAAACATTACAACTTTATTTTATGTTGCGTTGCAATACTGTTAATATCTGCTCAATATCTTTACAGCCAAAAAGTGGGAAATATTCTTATCACAAACATATCAAGTGCTGTATCTGATGACAGCTTGCTGATTCGTTTCTCACTGACAGCGACAGACTTGAAAATGAACAGTCGGCAATCGCTAACCATTTGTCCGCACCTGACGGATGGCAACGTCACTACTGCGCTTCCGGCAATTATTTTCACGGGGCGGCTCCGCCAAAAATACGACGAACGCAAGCAGCTTTTTTCTCCAGAATTGCAACTTCCAGTTTACCGTACATTTTCTGTCCCAGCATACGTCCGCATAAGTACACTGGAATATGAATCGGCAATACCGTATTCTCCGCGTCAACAAATGAATGAACTGACTGTGGAATATCGGTATGACGATTGCTGCAACATTTATCCGTTCAAAAAGGAAAGTTATGCACTTGGAATCGTTCCGCCTGCAGAACCGCAGCCGCAGCCTGTTTTACCCGTTGCGCCCGAACCAGAACCAGCGCCTCACCCATTTCATGACACAATCTATATTCATCAGACAGTAGAAATTCTTCCGCCCCCTGCTCCGAAACCGAGAAAGGAAACACTTTATCTGGAATATCCGGTAAACAAATACCAGATTATGGAAGATTATGGAATAAACAGGATTGAACTGTATAAGCTGGAAAAGCTGCTGGAAGGTTATAGAGGAAGAATAGGGATAATTGCATACGCCTCGCCCGAAGGCCCTTATGACAAAAATAAGGCGCTGGCTGCAAACCGTGCGAAAGGCTTTAGAGACTATTTGCAGGAACACTATGGATATGTCAATATAGTGTCGGTCGAGCATGTTGCCGAAGACTGGGACGGACTGCGGGAACTGATTGAATTCAGCGACTTTGCTGAAAAAACGGAAGCGCTGGAAATCATCGACAATGTGGATATTTTTTCCGACCGAGAGAAAAAATTAATGAATTTGAACAAAGGCGCTTTCTGGAAAAAACTCCCGCCCTTGTTTCGACAATTAAGAAGAATTGAGATAGAAATAATTGAGAATTAAGAGTGTGAAACAGTTATATGCCGATATAGTGCGATTAATATGTATCTTGCTTGGGTTGCTGACTTTTTCGTCGTGCATACTCGACGACGAGAACGACTGCTGCTACAACGTTCAGCTGGAATATCGCTATCAGCGTTATGCTACGCTGGGAAACAACGAGTTGGGATTTTATGTTGGTAAATTACGGGAGTACGTTTTCAACGGGCAAGACCTCTTGGTGGCAGTCAATGACTATCTGGTTCCACATGGCAATGATGCCTTTTTCTCGGAACAGTCCCTTTTGCCTGGACGCTATACGGTAATTGCGATTGGCAACAAAAACGGCAGCGAAGCAATTACTATCGAACAAATCGGCGTAACTACTCGACAGGAAATACTGGTCAGGCTGACCGATGTACAGGAAAATCCAAATGCTCTTCGGACAAAAAAGCTTATGAACGACCACCGTTTGCCTGATGAACCGGAAATAACAGAAGTTCACGGACGCAGCGACCGGCTTTACTACGGCTACCGAACATTTATGGTAAACGAATATGGTATCAGTCGGATAGCTATGGATATGACGCACGCGCACTGCGTACTGGGAGTTACCGTTCGCTGGATTGATGCTTCGGGACATCCTATGGCTGGAGAAACATATAACCTGACGCTCAGACAAGTACCGTCGCTTTCCCGCTTTATGCCAGAGTTCCTGGTTACCAATGCGCTGGACGCCGGTACATTTGAGGCCGAAACCGAAACCTTCCCTTCCAACGACCACAGACGGATCAATTATATTCCGGGACTTAGCCGTGTTTTGCAAGTATGTCATACCGTAGACGGCTCGGTGAACGGAAATGTCCTTTACGGCGAATTCATCAGCTTCCGCTACCGCAGCGACAGTCATGTGCTGTTGAGTATCTATTCCTCAACAGAACGTGTGAT
>JAITHZ010000252.1 GCA_031279795.1 Bacteroidales bacterium | reverse complement strand
GATGCAGCATCTGCTACCGGATGCGACTGGAAGAAACGGCGAGGAAGGCTGCCGAGATGCGGTGCGCATACTTTGCATCCACGCTCACGCTCAGTCCGAAGAAAAACAGCACGACGATTAACCGCTGCGGATTCGAAATACAGGAACTGTCTCCGTTGCAATACTTGCCGTCGGACTTTAAAAAAAACAACGGCTTTTTGCGTTCCATCGCCCTGTGCAACACTTACAACCTGTATCGGCAGACATATTGCGGATGCATATATTCCAATCCTGCTGCATCCAAACCGTCAATAGCGATTAGTGATTAGTGATTAGTAGTGATGATAATTTCAGATAAATATCCCCTATTGCTGGCTCCAATGGAAGACGTGACCGATTACGCTTTCCGCCTGATGTGCAAACGCTTTGGCGCGGACATGGTGTATTCGGAATTCGTATCAAGCGACGCCCTGATACGCAATGTGAACAAAGCCCAACAAAAACTGACCGTCCTGGAAGCCGAACGTCCGGTGGCAATTCAAATTTACGGAAAAGACGTTGACACAATGCGCGAAGCGGCAAAAATATGCGAAGCCGTATCGCCCGACGTTATTGATTTGAACTTCGGATGCCCTGTAAAGAAAATTGCTGGAAAAGGAGCCGGAGCTGGACTGATGCGCAACATTCCGCTGATGCTCGAAATCACGCGCGAAGTTGTAAAGGCCGTCAATACGCCCGTAACGGTGAAAACTCGGCTGGGATGGGACAACGAAAGCAAAATCATCGTCGAACTATCGGAACAGCTACAGGATTGCGGAATTGAGGCGCTGGCAATTCACGGACGAACAGCCAAGCAACTCTACTCCGGAAACGCCGACTGGACGCTTATCGGAAAAGTGAAAAACAATCCCCGCATTCACATTCCCATTATCGGAAACGGCGATGTAGACGCGCCCGAAACTGCCAAGATGCACTTCGACCGTTACGGCATAGACGCAATCATGATTGGCCGGGCGGCAGTCGGACATCCGTGGATATTCCAGGAAATAGCGCATTTCCTGAAAAACGGAACCACGCTGCAACAACCTCCCGCTGCCGTTCGCCTTGACTGCCTCAAACAGCAAGCGCTGGAAAGCATTGAACGGCTGGGCGAACGACGGGGAATTTTGCATATTCGCCGACATTTGGCCGCAACACCTCTGTTTAAAGGCATCCCCAATTTCAGGGAAACGCGCATTGCCATGCTAAGAGCAGAAACTGTTGTGGAACTGTTTTCGATTTTGAATACACTCCCACTCGTCGCATCACATGACACTCCAAACTCCAAACTCCATGAAACAGATACTTCTATACTCACTGTCACTGACAGCATGCTTTAGCGCTTTTTCCCAAGAAGAGCAAATTCGCTCAGTCAATCATTCCACGCTTTACGGAACAGGAATCGCCGGCGTATACGACACCTATCTGTCGCCAATTCGCTATAAAGGAATCGAAATCCGCTTGCTGGACGAAAGCAACCGGATGTCGAAATACTGCGGCGGAAACAAACTGTCGATACAAAGTCGAATAGACATTGCCGCATCACTGCTGAAAAACCCATCGGGAACAGCAACCGAATACACAGCCTTCGCCGACTGGAGCTGGGGATATTTCTACCGCTTCCACGTTACGGAAAAATTCCGCCTGCTTGCCGGAGGATTGACCGGCCTCGCGGGAGGAGTCGTCTACAACCCGCGAAACGGCAACAACCCCGTATCGCTAAAAGCCAACTTGGCGCTATCCCTTTCCGGTATGGCGATTTACAGAACCAACCTGTGGCAACAGCCCATTACCATGCGACTGCAAGTGAGCACCCCCGTGGCAGGCATGGCCTTCTCGCCACAGTACGGACAGTCGTACTACGAAATATTCGGCTTGGGGAACTACGACAACATCCTGTATTTCTCTTCCTGGAAGAACACCTTCGCCTGCAAAACGCTGCTTTCGGTAGATATTCCATTAAACAGATTCACCATCCGCATCGCCTACCTGCACAACATGCACTTCAACAGCATAAACGGATTGACTTCCGAACTTTTTTCCAGCTCCTTCCTGATCGGACTCTCAACGGAACTCGTCAAGATCAATTAAGAATTAAGAATTAAGAATTAAGAATTAAGAATTACAAAAACCTCGCAAAGTCCCCGTAATTTTAAACTCGTAATTCGTAATTTTTAATTCGTAATTTTTAATTTTTAATTCGTAATTTTTACCGGATTACGCTTATTTCGTACGAATATTCGTACGAATCGGACAGCAAACGATACGGGTTATGCGGCAGCGCGCCCCAGCTAGTATCGCCACCTACGCCTCGCTGTAAATAATCCACATTCAGAAAAACATCTTTTCGCGGAGAGATGTCGCTCGGATGCACGTTTTTCTTCGTCACGCCAAAGTCCAAATCTTCCGCCGTGTTGTGCGCAACCTTCACGTTCAATGGCTGCGAACCTTTTATTTTCAGGCCAAAACCTTCTTTGTCAGTTAAAGTCATCCAGCGTACGTCGGTTTTGTTGCCGTTTTCCTGCGGGCGGATGTAATCGAATTGCTGTTCGGCAACCGAGCTGCTGTAAAGGCCAATAAACGAGGATGTATTCCGGTCGGAATAGTTTTCCCAAGGGCCTCTGCCGTAATAGCTGAACGTGTCGTATTGAGACGCCAGCTGCATTTGCATGCCAAAACGGGGCAGTTCGGGCAGATTGTCGCGTCCGGCATGGTAGGATGCTTTTACTTTTAACGTTCCATTCGGCATGAAAGTGTAAGTCAGCGTATAGGGACTTGACACGGCGTCCAGCATATATTCGGCTGTCAGAACGGCGCCCTGAACCGTAAACGATTTCAGGGTTTTGTATTCGCCGGCAATTTTCCATATTCCGCATTTTTCGGACATTTGGTTGCCATAGTCGTTGTCGGTTGGCGCACGCCAAAAATCAGGTTGCGGTCCGGATTTCAGTAAATTCTTTCCCTTGCAGGCGTAACGATCCAGATTGCCGTTCTTTTTGTTAAATGCAACTGTTATATCGCCTGCTTTCAATTCGATACGATTATCGTCTTCGGTTAGTGTTTCGACTTTTCCCTGTGAAAACGCATCAGGTATTTCTACAAAATAATCCGCAGGTTTCGACAAGGCAAACTGTTCTCTTGCTATTTCGTGATTGGCGGGAATTATTCCGTTCACAACAGTTTTTGTATAGGCGTAGATATTCAGGAAGCGCTCGTTGGCTCCGAAACTCAGGTTTTGGATTTTCGGCAGCTCAATGCTTATGTCTTTCTTTGTGCCTGCCGGTTGGTGGATATTCAGGTTGCCTTCGCCAATTTTTTCGCCGTTCTTGATTAGCTCCCATCTGAAGGCGTAATCTTTCAGATCGTTGCACAGGAAGCGGTTTTCGACCGTGATAATGCCTTTATCCAACTCGCTGGCATGGAACAAAATATCCTGATATACCTTTTTCACTTCATACAGTCCGGGGTGCGGTTTACGGTCGGGCGTTACCAAACCGTTGGCGCAAAAATTCTGGTCGTGGGTATACTGGTAGCCTCCGATATCGCCGCCGTATGCCCAGTAATCGCGCCCGCTGTCGTCTCTGGCTTTCAGTCCCTGATCGACCCAATCCCAGATGAATCCGCCCTGCATGTGAGGCGAAGAAGCAATGACGTCGAAATATTCTTGAAAATTGCCGGTGCTGTTTCCCATCGCATGAGCATATTCGCACATGATAAACGGACGGGTCACATCTTTGCGGGCAGCATATTCCTTCATATAACGGATGCTGGGGTACATCGGGCAAACAATGTCGGTATTCGGCTTTTCTCCGGCTTGTTCAAACTGAACGGGACGAGACGGGTCGCGCTGTTTTATCCAATTGTAAATATCGGGAAACACCGCGCCATTGCTACATTCATTGCCCATGCTCCAAGCAATTACGCAGGGATGATTTTTGTCGCGTTCCACCAAACGAATATTACGGTCGAAATGAGCGCTGCGCCATTCGGGAAAATTCGCCATATTTTCCTTTCCGTAGCCCATTCCGTGCGATTCGATATTGGCTTCGTCCACCACATACAGCCCGTATTCGTCGCAAAGTTTGTACCAAAGCGGGCTTTGCGGATAGTGACTGGTACGCACGGCATTGATGTTGTTCTGTTTCATCAGGGCAATGTCTTTTCGCATCATTTCTTCGGTTTGCACGTGTCCGGTATATGGATTATGTTCATGTAAATTAACGCCTCGCACCAATATGGGTTTACCGTTAATCATCAATTGTGCATTTTTAATTTCCACTTTACGGAATCCGACTTTGCAGGATGTAGTTTCAACCTTCCCTTTTTCGTTCGACAAACTTAATAACAGTGTATATAAATTAGGTGTTTCGGTATTCCATAATTGAGGCGAATTTACTTTTTGCGTAAAACTTGTAGTTGCTCCAGCTTCAGCTTCCACATCAACCGTAATGTTTTTTTCGAAAATCGCTTTACCGGATTTATCCAGCAACTTGGCGTTCAGTTGTACCTTCGCCGGATTTTTCAGGTAGTTTTTCAGGTCTACATCCAACGCGAAAAGTCCGTTTTTATACGAAGCGTCCAAATCTCCCCTGGCAAAGAAATCACGGATACGAACTTGTTCCGTAGTGTACAGATAAACGTTTCGGTCGAATCCCGACAATCGCCAGAAATCCTGATCTTCGAGGTATGAGCCATCGCTCCACCGATAACCTTCGATTGCAATTCTGTTCTTGCCCTGCCTGAGGTAAGGCGTAATATCAAATTCGGCAGGACTTTTAGTCACTTCACTGTAACCGGCGTATTGTCCGTTCACCCAGATGTACATTGCCGCCAGCCCGCTTTCGAAGTGCAGGTAAACGCGTCGGCCGTTCCAGTTCTCAGGGATTGTAAAGTCGCGCACGTAACAGCCGACAGGATTGTCGTTGTGGTCGATATACGGCGGATTCTTCGGATGAGGATACGTAATGTTTGAGTAAATGGGAACGCCAAATCCCTGCAATTCCCAGTTGCCCGGCACCTGGATATTGTCCCATTGGCTTGCGTCGTAGTTTTCTTTATAGAAACCTTCGGGTTTGTCGGTCGGTTTTTTGTGCCAGTTGAATTTCCACACGCCATTCAATGACTGATAATAAGGCGATGCGGAATAATCAGCTGCAATGGCCTGTTGTTCGTCGCCGTAAGGCAAAGACGAAACTCTTGCCGGTTCTTTGTTGATACTAAAAATTTCCGGATTTTCCCATTCAGGAGTTTGGGCATGCATTATGGAGCAAAAGCCGAAAACAGTTAAAAATAAAGTTGTCTGTTTCATACGTAAATTGAAATTAAAAAATGAATTGATGTAAACTATCGAAATTATAAAATCGGCAAGGGGGATTTAAGCCC
The DNA here is from genome assembly GCA_031279795.1 of Bacteroidales bacterium. Lineage (GTDB taxonomy): Bacteria > Bacteroidota > Bacteroidia > Bacteroidales > WRGA01 > WRGA01. Next base: position 2,291 of record JAITHZ010000252.1, on the reverse strand, counting down.
TTGTTTCTCTTTCTGTGAATCATTCCCGTATTGCGTGGTCTTTGGGGAAATCTGTTCCGCTCCATGCTTTTTTAGCTGTCCAATCCTGAGCCGGAGCAGTCCAGAACGAATGGTCGGCGGGCAATCCCAGAGGCAGGAACACTTCCGATGTCAAGTAAAGGCTTCCGTTGTTGGTGTACCAGTCGGCCAGCTCCGGTTGGTGACCGGCAAATCCCAGTTGCAGGAAACCGCCGGAGTTGAAATTACCTTCTACCGAAAACATGCGCCGCATCACGGCAGTGAGAGCGGCTCTGACCTGTCCTTCGGGAAGTTCTTTCGGCAACAGCTCTTTCCATGCCAGCAACGCCAGAGGTTGAAAAACTCCCAACCGGTAAGTCATGGAACGTCCGAATACGGGAAATGAACCTTCGGGAGAAATGAATCGTTCCAGAATGATCCCAAACCGTTGCATCCGTTTGCGGGCAATTTCCAGGTTTTTTTGTACAACACTCGGATGCTTGTCCCGCAAACGAAGTTCCCGTTTTACCAAATGATTCAAAACCTGCACGTACATCGGTTGAATCACGTAACTATTGTAATAATCGAACGCAAAATGTTCGCCGTCGGCATACCAGCCATCACCGACATACCATTCCTCAATTTTTCGTATCGCGCTGTGAATACGATACATATCGTATTGGGAGTTGATGGATAGCAGAAACGTTTCGACGGTTGCCGAAAACAGCAGCCAATTGCTATAAGGCGGGTCAATGCGGCGAAGTTGCTGAAATTCTTCGACATAGCGTTGTTTGGTAAGCGTATCCAACGGTTCCCAAAGCTGTTTTGGAGCGCGCAGGAAACTGCTTGCGATGTATGCGGCGTCCACCAAGGGCTGTCCTTCTTTGCGCCACAGCAGGTAATCGGGACTGTTGGGATTGACGGCGTTGGCATAGCTTTTCAATGCCCATTCGCGCAATTGTTTGCGCTGTTTTCCTTCGGCGGAATCATCATCGGGAAGCGACAGCCAGGGCGCAATGCCGTCCATCAGCCGCCCGAAGGCTTCCATGTAAGACACCCGCTTGTCTCGCCCGTCCCAAGTGGGACTTAATTCCAACTGCATGTTTTTCGATAATTCGCCTTTACTCATATTGCTCAGTACCGGAGCGGCAATTTGATAGGCCCGGTCTGCCCAGTATTGACGGTCGCTGTTGGCTTGAACATTAATAGCTACTGTTATCCAAAGGATTAAACCGGGAATGATAAAAAACTTGTTTTTCATACTATAATTTATTATTTCTGATATTTCTGATATACTCTCACATAATCAATTTCGTATTTCAACGGGAAAGCTGCATCATCGGGCGTTCCACCGTTATCGCCGCCGATTGCCAGATTCAACAGGATATAATGCGGCTGGCGGAAAGGATTCGTATAATTACCGATAGAGCCGATTTGCGTTTCGCTCAATAAAGTTTCGTTCAAAAGTTCATCGTCAAGATACAGGCGGATGGCGTTTTCATCCCAGTCCATTCGCCAGCTGTGGAATTTGTTAGCCCAATCCGGGTCTTTGTCCGTAAATTTGGAAAAAGGAACGGTTTGCGTATCCCATTTGGCAATATATGGCTTATCCGTCCCCCAAGCCGTATTTGCTAAAATATGAGGAACATCGTTTATCCGGTAATATTCCATGATGTCGATTTCGCCATTGGAAGGCCAGGGCATTGATTTTCCCAATGTCCAGATAGCCGGCCACGAACCGGAGGCCGTAGGAATTTTTGCGCGGATTTCGAAGCGTCTGTAGAGAAACTCCTTGGTACCGGCGGTCTTGAGACACGACGAAGTATATTCCGCCGTTTTGCGGTTTTTGCGCCAATCGCGGCTGCCTTCTTCGTATTTTGTATTGGGAGCGGTTTCCTTTTTGCCGGTTATCGTAAGTATTCCGTTGGATACGGAAGCATTTGCCGGTTGATACCATTGCAGTTCGTTGTTCCTTACGAATCCCTCCTCGTGTTTCCAAACCGATGGATCGGGTGTTCCCTCGTAATCAAATTCGTCGCTCCAGACGAGTCGGTAGTCTTGCGCCTTACAGAGCAAGCAGGAAAAAAGCAATATCGGAATAAGGTATTTTATCATAGCGGTTGAATTATTTATTGTTCATATTCTTTCAGCACTGTTAGTTTATCGGAATCTTCATCGGCAAAGATAAAAGGGTCACTCAAGCGAATAGAATCAAGCGGAACGTTTTCTCTGATTCTGAAATTCCTTACATACCTTGCCTGCGATTTTCCTTGCCACTCATTTTTCAACCGGTC
>JAITHZ010000230.1 GCA_031279795.1 Bacteroidales bacterium | reverse complement strand
GCGCTCCCAGTTTGCCGCCGGAATATGGATTTACGCCGATAAAATGTTCGGCCATTGTGTCAATTTTGTTCAACAGCCAGTTGACCATCATCTTGAAATCGCTGCGCTTGTGGGATATGATGCTTAATGCAATGATGCCGTCGATGTGACCATACGGATGGTTGGATACGGTGATAAACGAACCTTCTTTAAATGTGTCCAGCACTTCGTAGTTTTCGATGATACGTTTGATTTCCAAACGGTCGAGCAAGTCTGTTTCAAATGCGAGACCGGTGTAGTGTTTTGAACTGTCGTAAATGCCATTCACCTTATTTATTCCACTTATACTGAACAGCATCCTGATGAGTGTGTTTCCAAAGCGTCCCCTGAAAATGGGATGTAAGTTTCTAATTTCTTCTTTACTGATAAGCTTGTCTTTCATTTGTTATCAAATTGCACGAACAACCAAAATCCCTGTAAACCGGCCAACAGTTGAAGCGTAAACTGCCAGCGGCTGATGGGAAACAACTACTTTTTTTTCTGTCAGCGAGGCATGGAGTAAATGCAATTTGTTGTTTTGCCAGATGGCTATTCCTGTATGGGAAACGTCCAATCCCTGAATACTGGTCAAAAATGCAATTATATCACCGTCTTTTATTTGGGATGCCTGTTGCTGAATGGCTGTTTTCGAAATGTAATAACTCGTGTTACGTAAATTGATTTTCTCTTCTGTCTTTCGGATTGCATTAATCTGTTCCGAATTGTTTTTTAGCTGGCGGTAGGCATCTGGGTGGGTCGACATAAAGCCTGTCCGTATGTATATTTTTTCTCCGCCCAGTGTTGCGGTGACGTCGTTCACCAACTTTTTCTTTTCATTGTCGTAAATCCAGTCTGTAAAATAATGCAACCGAGATGCATAACCGTCGATGTTCCCGTCGCGGTAACGAATTTTTTGAAGTTGCTGGCAATAAATGGCAAATTTTTCTTCCAGCGGTTTATCTGCTGCAAAAGCTCCATCGCGCAATGTCAATGAAAGAGCCAGACAAGTCTCTACCAGCGTTGTACAGTCAAATTCCCGCAGGTTAACAGTCAGATGTTCTGTTTCGCTGTTTTCCAGAGTTGCTGCAATGTATGGTTTCCCCAGAAAAAAACGACCGGTTTCTGCGATTAAATCTCCGGTCTGTTTATCTTTTCGTGTCTGAAACTCTGTTATATATGCGGAAAAGAGGCACAGATCATCTTTCGCATAAGCAATTCTTCCTTGCGAATGAGATAATGCTACACAACCAATAAACACACAGACCAAAATTCCCCTCATTAATACAGTCTTTCCAAAATCCAGATATCGTCAAAACGGGGCGCATAACGTGATCTTACGTCATTGCGTTTGTGTTCGGCCGAATTTCTGTCGTCGTAACTGGAAATGATCACACGGTACATTTTTTCTTCATTTTGGGCAATAATTGCCGCATAACCATGCCGTATCATTTCGTCTTTCAGAGAAGATGCGTTCGTTTTGTTCCGAAAACTGCCGATAACGATGCTGTAACGTTTCAGATAGTTTGCGTCTTCTGGCGTTGCGGGACTCAGACGTTCCGGCGGACGGGGCGTATATACAACCACTTCTTCTTCCGGTGGCGTGTAAATAACTACATCATTGTTGGCGACCGGATTGCGTACCTGCTTGTTTTTGGCCTGGTCGTAAGCCGTTTTGTACGCACTGTCTTTCGATGACTTACAACCTCCTGCAAATAACGCTAAACCGAGCGCTATTCCTGCAATTAATACATTCTTTTTCATTAGCATTGCTTATTTGATTAAAAAAACAACTGTTTAATTTTTTATTCTGAAAAACAAACTCACAAGTATAATTTGCGCTTGCAAAGTTATACTTATTTTTGTGAACTGCATCAATTATACAAGAATATTTCTCTATTTTTAATTATTAAAAAATAGGAATTAAGAATTGTCACTTCCTAATTCCTAATTCTTAATTCTTAATTCTTATTTGATTCCCTGATTACGACTTGGCCGAGCAAACCAGAAGGAACGGGTTTCCAGTGGCCGTATCCGGTTGGTTTGTAATTAATATCCACAAAGTTGATTTCACGGAAGATACGCCATTCAACGCCACGTCGGTCATAGTCGGCAATACGGTTGGCCGGAAGGTTGGTGACTTCTATCTCGATTGTGTTTTTGCCCTGCTGCAGGTAGCTGCCAATATTGATTTCAAACGGAACGGCAACTAATGTCCCCGCCGTTTTTCCGTTGACTCTCACGGCGGCGCTTTCTCTGACGTCGCCCAGACACAGACGGTATTCCATGCCCGATTCTTTCTGGAAATCGAACTGCAGCTGATACAGCGCCGTACCCTGGTTTATTCTCAAGGTATCGTTTGCCAGTTCCGTCCACGAGATTAATTCTGGCAGCTGGAAGATTTCATTCACAGCCGGATGGCTTTCGATGAAGCGCATCGTCCAGTTGGAGTTCAGGGCAACTGTTTTACCGGTTGGTTGATAATATTCCCAGTTGGTTGTTTGCACGTCTTTGCCGGTAAAAGTTTTCAGAATGATGGATTCTCCCGGCCGAAGCTGCAGATACACTTCCGGAGTTCCGTTGTTGTGGCGGAGGCGAGCTTTGCCTGTGTTACCGGTCATTGGATCGAACAGCACGGCGCTTTGGGCAGGTGTTCCCAGTGTGAGCCATGCATCTACGGGAGTATTTTTCAGCATGGTAAAAAAATAGATAAAGCCTTCGGCATGTTTGCGTCGAATCATGTTGCCTCCGTAAGCGGTGATGAAAGATTCCTGACACGATTTGAAGTCGCTGGCAATGCGAGCTACATCGCCGACAGGTTCGACGAGCGCCGACAGCTGTTTCACGATTTCGGCAAGCTCCCGTTGGCGTTCCTTCAGTCGGTGAAGGCCCTGAACGTCATCCGGCAGGCGGTCGATGAATATGACTGTCGCGCCCTGCTGCGCCAGCTGGTAAACATGCGCCAGCGTTTCGACCGGCATCCGCTTGACGGAGGGAAGGATCAGGGCTTTGTATACCGTTCCGCCCTGCGTTTTCAGCTGTCGACGGTCGACGGTCGTCTTACGCAGAAATTCGTCGGACACATAATCCACATCGAAGCCATTCTGTCGGATTGCCTCAACAGTTTTGCCAAAATCCGGCAGCTGATGCAGCATGTCGTGGATCGAAAACGGCAAATAATAGTTCCCGCGCTTTTCGTGCCAGATGTCGTACATCGGAAAATACAGCAGAAAATCGCAGTCGGGAGTTCCCGATTGCAGAAAGGATTGCGTACGTGCGATGTAGTTGAAGAACGTTGGGGCGTCGCGCCAGATTGAGTTGGATGGCGACATGTCGATTGAGGCATAGAACTTCCATCCGGGCCAGGCGGCGGACTCTGGCGAGTAAGTTGTGCCATGAAAAAAGACATGATTCACTCCCGAAGTAAACATCAGGTCAACTTCCGGCTTGCATTGCGAGAGCGAAGTGCGGAAATGCTCGGTGAGCCAGGTAAATGTCTCGGACGAAGTGTATTTTTTCCCCGCCAGATGCGCCGCCGAAGAAGCATACTTGAGAATCGTCGGGCTGCCATCGTTCTGTTTGCGGATCGAATCCTTCCGCAGTCCAGGAATATCGAAGTCTGTGACGCCGAACGATTCACATTCGGGAATGTCGACTGCGCCGTACAGATCAAGCAGATTACCCGGCGAGCCGTGAGCCTGATTGCGGGTAGTAGCCCCGTGCGAATGCGCCCAGTCAGTCCATGTTTGCGTAAAATGTTCCTTCAGCAGTTCGCCCACCGTCTCACGATAGTCCGCAATCACGCGGGCGGAGGAATCGGTAGCGCCATCGGACAGCAATTCGGGGAAATAATCCTGCAGACGATACCCCCGTCGCTGTTCAAATTCATCCAGCAAAGCCGACGTCCAGTTCGCTCCGTAAACCTCATATGAATCGTTGAAAAAACTGTTCGGATAAGGCGTTCCGCTGGCGAAAGCGCGGTCGAATTTTTCGAAATACCGAATCACAGCCGCCTTGTTCAGATGATCTAACACAAGACCCTGACCACCCGGCGCAGCCCGTTTCACCTTTTGACCTGTTTTGCCGATGACAAGCGCATTGTCTCGGAAAGTAGCTTTGGTCGCAGCATCCTCTTCCGTCACCTCCGGCCCTCCAAAAGGCCAACCGGTGCCATTGCTCATGTCCACACGCATGTTCAGACGCGCGGCTTCGGCCACAGTAAAGGACAGCATGTTCATCCAACGCAGGGAAAGGTAATCAATCCCGTGAGCCTCCCGCCCTTTCACGCCATAGACGGGCGTAATTTCCACCCCTCCAATTCCGGCTTGGCTCAATGCCGCCAGATTACGGCTAAGATTGGCAGAATCCACGTCGCTGCCCAGCCACCACCAGCGCGTCCATGGCTTGGCATTGCAGTCGACCGTCGGCCACGCAGTATCGCATTCCGGCGCTTCCGGCCTGAAGCTGCACGACAGCAATATGGACGCAACTAAAATAAAATTTGTCTTCATAATCATATTATATTGAATTTTCACACTGCAAAGTAAACAAGAAATTCTTATTTGTCAAATAAAAAACCGATATTAGTGGTTAGTGATTAGTGATTCGTAATTCCTAATTCCTAATTCCTAATTCTCAACAGAACCTAACCCCTACCCTACCCCTCCCCAAAGGGGAGGGAGCGTGCGTCATTCCAACGTTTGTACGTTTGTATAACAAGGGACACCTTCTAATTCTTAATTCTTAATTCTTAATTCCTAATTCTTAATTCCTAATTCTTAATTCTTAATTGATTTAAAAGTCAAACTCAAAATCGTTCAGTTCATCTAATTTGTTCGATTCTGTTTCCGTTAATTCGGCTTGCAGGGATTCGGCGACAGATTCGGCATTCAGTCCCCACAAATCGCCCAGCAGTTCGGCAATGCTGTTTTTTTGTGCAGGTTCAAATTCGCTGAAAGCCCGACGCAGGAAAACGACCGATCGCATAAATTCTTCTTCGTCCAATTGCTGGATATAACTGTCCAGTTCTTTCCACAGCGAAATACGCGACAACAAGGCGTATCTGTTGCGTCCGGCCAGGCCTTCGAACCATGCGGCTCCCAAATCGGCAGGGACGCCGGGAGATAATCGACGGGAAACTTCTTTGGCACAATCGTCTTCTCCTGTCAGGTTATGTTCCAGCAAAATGGAGAAAGCTACTCCCGACAGTTTGGCATTCAAATCGTCGCGGTGGGATAGTTTGAACAGTTCCTTTTGCCATATTTCGGTATCAACTGTCTCATATTGTTGCTGCGACACTATTTCCATGACACTGATAGCTTGCGCGATGGATGTTGCCGCCTTGTCGTCGCAGGAAGCGGAGTCGACCAGCAAGAGCGCCGAACGCAAAAAGAGTTGCTGCAGCGTCGGGACAAGCGGTTCGAGATTGAACTGCCGCAGGTCGCCATACTGTATGAGCGTAGCTAATTCGTGGGCTGCAAATGCCGTTTCTCTGAAATGATTCGAATCGACCAGCAAGGAATGTAAGGCAGAAAGCGCGTTGCCAAAGATATGCGTCAAGGCGCATTCGCAGGCTTGGCGAATGATTCTGGCTGCCAGCGAAATATCCGTACATTCGTCGAGTTGTTCGCGCAGGGCAAAGGCGGCGGCTATTTCGAGTGTTTCTCCTTTCAGATTGGCTTCCACGATTTCAATTTCTACCTCCGGCGTCCAGCGCAAAATCCATTTTTCGGCCCATGTAGCGCTGTCTTGCGATACTTGTACTTTTTCGGCAAAATGGATATTCAGCACGCTCAGACGGTGCAAGAACGTTGATTGATTCAAGTCGATGAATGCTGCCTCTTTACTTTTTACTTTCAGATTTTCGCGCAAATCAAGGCTCAATTCCTGTGCTACGGGCGATTTGTAAGCCGTTAGTTTCAGACGTTTCAATTCCTGATTCATGTTTTCCTGAACAGGAGTCTGGCTTACGCCTTCTGGCAAACTGCCGATCGCTGTGCCAATATCAATTCTGTTGATAGCTTCGGCAACCGATGCAAGGTCTCCGCCGCCGAAACAGGTTACCACCGCGTCGTGCAAATCTTTCAGTACAGGCAGCGAACCGGCATTCAGCGCGGTGAGAGCATTTGCCAAACGTACGGCTTCAATCACACTGGCGGAGGATGCATTGAAGCCTCGCTCTCGCAATGCATTGGCAAGGCGGGAAAGATAAATAGCTGGCAAGTGGTTTAGTCTGTTTTCTCTGATGGCTTTCCACATCATTTCGAAATAGAATGGCGCTTTGTTGCCTGCGCCATAACCTGTCCTGCTGCTGAGGCGGAGGTATGAATATGGCATCAGCGTAAGTTGGGAGCTGGCGGCTGGCAAACGTTTCTGTTCGCTGTCGGAGAGCGGTGGCAAGTTGGACAAAATTCCGGAAACGTGGTATGCGCCAACTACCACTACGATTTGCTCAGGACGGTAGCCGTCGGAAATGGCTCGCTGTATTTCGCGCCGCATCTGCGCTTCTCGGATCAGGTTGAACGAAAAATCATACGGAACATCCTCCTGCTCGCGGCCAACTACCATTTCGCGCATTTGCTCCGATTGTAATGCCAGCCCTGCACGGAATGTATCGGGATTGAGGTTGTGTTCGAAATGGCGTTCCCAATAGCTTTCGTAATCGGATTCTCCACAACAGCCGGCAATCCGTTTGTACAGCCCGTTGTGAAAGGCATAAAAAGCGTCGGCTGTTTCGCGGTCTTTTTCGTTTCGTCTTTCCTGTCGGAGTTTGAGCATGGCGCCGGAAGGTAAATCAATGAAACGAACATCGCGCTTTTTTCGTATTCCCCAACAGATAGCCTGATATTCCGGCGAATAAGAAGCCAGCGGATACAGTACTGTTTCAACAGGCAGTTCGGTCGTATAAGCCAGCAAAGCAACGGGTGGTTTTACCCGTTTGTCGGCAATACTTCGGATTATCTCGCAGGCATCGGACGGGCCTTCTATCAGGATACATCCGGGGTTCTTTTCTTCCAGATACTCAAGTAAGTGAAACGATGCTCCCGGCGACAGGTGACGCACACCGAATATGTTCATCATGTTTATCATTTGTTTTCTGTAATGAGAAAATATTAATACGGAACCTCATCATCCGGCATTCCATTACTTCCCTGTGAGAGAAAATCGTAATTTGTAAATGGCGGGGGAACATCGCTGACAGGAGGAGGCGCAGGGGTGTTCATCCGCGAGGCGACCAGACGTCCGCTTCCATATTGCGACGGAGGGGGCAATTCATCTTCAATGTTCTGAAAACGGGCATACTCGCCTTTGAATCGCAGCTTGATGTCTTTGGTTTCGCCGTTGCGATGCTTGGCAATGATGATTTCGGCAACGCCTAATAATGAATGTCCTTTGGTGTCTTCTGTTATTCCGTAATATTCAGGGCGATGAATGAAGCAGACCATGTCGGCATCCTGCTCAATAGCGCCGGATTCACGCAAATCTGCCAGTTGTGGACGTTTGCCTTCGTATCCCTGCCGCGATTCTACTCCGCGATTCAACTGCGAAAGCGCAACAACCGGAATGTTCAATTCCTTTGCCAATCCTTTCAACGAACGGGATATCGTACTGATTTCCTGTTCACGCACAGTGAGGTTCAAGCCGCTGGTCATCAGCTGAAGGTAATCTATGACAATGATTTTAACCTTATGTTCGCGAACTAATCTGCGGGCCTTTGTCCGCAATTCAAACACCGAAAGACTGGGAGTGTCGTCAATATAAATAGGCGCACTGTACAAATCCTTAATTCGTTTGTCAAGCAATTCCCATTCCTGCGGCGCCAGATCTCCATCTTTGAGCTTTTTCGATTCTATTTCGGAAACATTGGAAATTAAACGATTTACTAACTGAATATTTGCCATTTCCAGTGAAAAAACAGCAACTGGATAATTGTACTCAACCGCCATGTTTTTTGCCATCGAAAGGACGAATGCCGTTTTTCCCATAGCGGGACGTGCGGCAATGATTACCAAATCGGAATTTTGCCATCCCGAAGTGACCATGTCAAGCTCCGTAAAGCCGCTTTGCAGACCACTAAGTCCTTTGGATGCAGCTATTTCCTGTATTCGCTTCCGTGCCTCGTCGATAAGCGGCGTTATTGATGTAAAATCTTTTTTTATATTGTTTTGCGAAAGAGTGAATAACTGGTTTTCTGCATCTTGCATTAAATCATCCACATCGTTCATTTCGTCGTAAGCCTTGGTTTGGATGTCGGACGAAAAGAGAATCAATTCCCTTGCCAAATATTTTTGTGCGATAATGCGGGCATGGTATTCAATATGCGCGGCAGAGGCTACTTTGGAGGTCAGCTGGGCGACATAAAACGCGCCTCCCACCTCGTCGAGCGTTCCATCTTTGCGCAGCTGCTCGGTAACCGTGAGCATGTCAACAGGTTTCTGCTCGAATCCAAGTTTGGTTATTGCAGCATATATCAACTGGTGCGCCCGTTCGTAGAAACATTCGGGCTTAATGATGTCGTTTACAATGTCGTATGTGTTTTTTTCGAGCATCAGAGCGCCCAGTACTGTTTCTTCCAGTTCTTTAGCCTGTGGCGGCATTTTCCCAAAATCGGGCATTAATACCGGTTTCTTTGGAGGTGTCGTCGTTTTAGCCATAATGATGGGTACTACAACTTTCGTCCGGGGTAGGCTTCCAGCGCTTTTTCCAGCACAAGGAGGGCTGCTGCCAGATCGGTTTTGTTCAGTACATAGGCTATGCGCACCTGGTTGAAACCCAATTCAGGTTTAGTATAAAATCCGGAGCCTGGCGCCATAAATATGGTTTGGTTCTGGTACGAAAAATCACTTAGACACCAGGCGCAGAACTTGTCAGCATCGTCAACCGGAAGCCGTGCCATTGTGTAAAAAGCGCCCGCCGGCATTGGCGAGTAGCATCCGGGAATCCTGTTAATGCCTGCAATCAGGAAATTGCGCCGTTCAACATATTCACTGTAAATATTCTCCATGTATTCAGCGGGAGCGTCCAGCGAGGCTTCGGCAATCAACTGTCCGATTAGCGGCGGACTAAGTCGTGCCTGACAAAATTTCATGACTGCTTTCCGTACATCAGAGTTTTTTGTTATCAGTGCGCCAATACGAATACCACATTCGCTATAACGTTTTGACACGCTGTCTATTAATATAGTATTTTCTTCAATTCCTTCCAGATGAAACGACGAGATATATGGTCGTTCGGATGAATAACAAAATTCGCGGTAAACTTCGTCAGAAAAAAGAAACAGGTCGTATTTTTTGACCAAGTCTCGAATCAAGTTCATTTCATCGCTGGAATACAGGTATCCGCTTGGATTGTTCGGGTTGCAAATCAGGATGCCTTTTGTTCGTTCGGTGATCAGGGCTTCAAATTTTTCGACAGAAGGCAGAGCAAAGCCTTCTTCTATTGTTGATGGAATCGCCTTGATTATAGCTCCGGACGAAATTGCAAATGCCATGTAGTTGGCGTAGGCTGGTTCGGGAACGATGATTTCGTCGCCCGAATCAAGGCACGACATGAAGGAAAACAGCACCGCTTCCGAGCCGCCTGTGGTGACGATAATGTCCTCGGCTGCAACATGGATATCGAATCGGCTGTAATATTCGACTAATTTCTCTCGGTAGCTTTTTATACCGTCGCTCGGACTGTATTCCAGCGTTGTGCGGTCAATGTTGCGAAGCGCTTCCAGTGCAATGGCAGGAGTTGGCAAATCGGGTTGGCCGATGTTCAGATGATAAACTTTGATACCTTGTTCTTTTGCCTTGTCTGACAGGGGAACCAGCTTGCGTATCGGTGATGCGGGCATTATTTCCCCGCGAAAAGATGATTTTGGCATTATTGGGTCTTTATAGTTTTGTAATCATTTGCAAAGGTAGAATTATGGGTAAATTAAACAAAATATTTCTGGAAAATTTTATTCGACGATTTGCAATTTGTTGGACTAAAACCTGTTTTCAGGAAAAGCTCTGGGATTAAGAAACGGCTGTAGCGAAACGCGACAGTATGACCTCTCGCGACAGGTGTTCGGTGATGTACTTTCGGGCATTTTCGCCTTGTCTTTTCCTTTTTTCTGTGTCATTTAGCAGCGAAATAATGAGATTGGCCATTCCTTCTACATCGTCGCGGATTGGCAAAATATCTTCGGTAATTCCTTCAATACCTTCTGCTCCAATGGTTGTTGTCACTGCCGGACAGCCTGCTGCCATTGCCTGCAGAATTTTATTCTGAACGCCAGCCCCCGACAGCATCGGCGCTACAAAGATGCTGGGTCTTGTAAAATAATATTCAACATTTTCGACAAAACCTGTAACAATGACGCCTCGTTTTTTGACCAGACGCATCACAGCTGTGCTGGGACTGTTGCCGACGATATAAAATTTTATACCAGGAAAAACTGCCTGTATTTTGTCCCACACCTGTTCGACAAAGAAACAAACTGCTGTAATATTTGATTCGTAATACATTGAGCCTACAAATGCTAATGATTTTTCCGGTTCGTTGTAGTTGGTTTTAATTTCGCTCGGAATGTCAATCATGTTTGATACGACCGTAATATCGTGGTTCTTGGTCGGGCTGTGTGACAGAATGAAATCTCGGTCAATCCGTGAGATTATCATCGTCCTGTCGAATCTGTGCAGCAAATCCTGTTCGTATGCAATACAACGTTTGTAATCAATAGTATAGAGCAATTTCCAAATACCTCTTGATTTTTCCTTCGCCCGCAGGTAATTCATGGAAATAGCATCAACAAAGTCAATGATTTTCATAACGTTTTTCTTTGTCCGCACATATTCGGCTGTACGAATATTGTTACAAAAAACAATATTATACTGATAGATATTTCTGTCAATCCATTTTTGCAAGCTGGATGAATAAAAATAATAAACCTGCAACGGAAACTGGCCAGTCAGCCAGCCAGTCAACGTTCGCAGCAATGTAGCTATTTTACCCGACTGCCGGAAATAATAACTGTTGTCACAATATGGCGCTAACGCTTCATGAGTAACCGGATTATCTTTGTTGGATAAGTAGGCAATATCCACATTGTCATATACTTGCGCAATCAGTTGAATCATCTGAAACGTACGCATTTCACCGCCTGTATATAATGGATATGGCGATTTTGAATTGATAATTAATACCTTGCGTTCCATTTTGTTTTTCGATTTATAACAACAATTATTTTTATGCGAACGGTTTATAGCTTAACCACTTAATTTTCTTTGATTTTCATTTTCATAATAACTGGCGTTTTAGGACGGTCTCCTGGATTGGTTTCCACGGCTTGTATCTGTTCGACAACATCCAATCCCTCAACAACTTCTCCAAAAACGGTATACTCGTTATCCAAAAACGGCGTGCCGCCAATGCTCCTGTAGGCTTCGCGCTGTTCGGACGTCAAGCGCACAGGATGTTCACTGAACTGGCTTTCTGTCAGTGAAATAAGTTCATCCTGCAGACTTTGCAAACCTGCAGTGTCCTGTTTTTGCTGCAGAGAGCGAATTGTATCCTGACGTTTGTAAACTAATTGATTGAAAATCCGTTGTTTTTCATTGTTCTCCACAGTTTGGCTTATTTTATCCAGCTGTGCATCTGATTGTACTGTTCCCCAAACGATGTAAAATTGTGAGCCGGAAGATTCTTTCTTCGGATTCACCTGGTCTGACTGGCGTGCTGCAGACAAAGCGCCTCGTTTGTGAAAATATTTCGGATAGACAAATTCCGCAGGTATTGTATACCCCGGCCCGCCGGAGCCTAATCGTGCATCTTCAGATGCATTTTTCGATTCGGGGTCGCCGCCCTGAATCATAAAACCTTTGATGACTCGATGAAATTGCAACCTGTCGAAAAATTCCGTTTTGACTAATTTAATGAAATTGTCGCGGTGCAAGGGCGTTTCATCATACAGTTTGATGGTAATATCACCCATCGAAGTTTCAATAAGCACGAGAGTTTCTTTTTCATTCTCGGCATTTGCGGTAATACAAGACATAAGCAATAATATAAAGATAAAATAGTTAGTTTTCATTAACGGGAAAATAAAAATGGTTAAAAAAACATATCAAAAATAGTTGGAATAATCTGAATCCGTTGCTTTTTCGGTGATTCATATTCTATCAAATCCGACATAGGGTTTCAACACATCAGGGATACGGATGCCATCTGGCGTCTGATTGTTTTCGAGCAAGGCAGCAACAATACGCGGTAGCGCCAGTGCGCTTCCATTGAGTGTATGCGCCAGATGTATTTTTTTGTTGGCGTCGCGGTAACGGCATTTGAGGCGATTGGCCTGATAACTTTCGAAGTTTGAGACGGAACTCACTTCCAGCCAGCGCTGTTGTGCAGCCGAGAAGACTTCAAAATCAAACGTCAGCGCGGAAGTGAAACTCATATCTCCTGCACAAAGTCGGAGAATACGCCAGGGCAATTCCAGCGCCTCAACCAGCGATTGGACATAATCGACCATTTCCTTCAGCGACAGGTAGGAATGTTCAGGAGTGTCAATCCGTACAATTTCTACTTTATCAAACTGATGCAGGCGATTTAAGCCGCGCACGTCTTTTCCGTACGAACCGGCTTCTCGGCGGAAGCAGGCGGAGTAGGCGGTATTTTTTAGCGGCAGATCTTTCCCGTCCAGAATAACGTCGCGATAAAGGTTCGTCACCGGCACTTCCGCAGTAGGAATCAGGTATAAATCATCCAGTTGGGCGTAGTACATTTGTCCTTCTTTGTCGGGCAGTTGCCCTGTGCCATAGCCTGATGCGGCATTGACTACATAAGGCGGCTGAATTTCCAGATAGCCAGCTTCCCGTGCTTTGTCTAAAAAAAAGTTAATTAATCCACGCTGCAATCGCGCGCCTTTTCCCTTGTAAACAGGAAATCCTGCGCCACTGATTTTTACGCCTAATTCGAAATCAATCAAATCGTATTTTTTTGCCAAATCCCAGTTAGGCA
>JAITHZ010000228.1 GCA_031279795.1 Bacteroidales bacterium | reverse complement strand
CTCTTCGATAGAGGCTTAGGGAAACGAAAAGAAGGTTAGAATATTAGTTTTTTAGCCTGCTTCCTGATTTATATAAGAAATTGAAGCAACTAATTATGTAAATACGTGTCAGACAGTGTAGTAATTATACCGACTTACAAGGAACGGGAAAATATTGAGGCAATTATACTGAAAATATTCAGATTAGAAAAGCCTTTTCATGTTCTGGTTATCGACGATGCATCGCCAGACGGAACAGCGTCTATCGTCAAAAATCTGCAAAAGCAGTTTCCACACCAGCTTCATCTGATAGAACGCGAAGGCAAACTGGGTTTGGGAACGGCGTATATTCATGGATTTTACTGGGCGATTGAGCAGCGGTATGACTATATATTCGAAATGGACGCCGATTTTTCGCATAATCCCGCCGATTTGCCGCTGCTTTACGTTGCCTGTGCCGAGCAGGGCGCAGATGTGGCAGTTGGGTCACGCTACCTGACAGGCGTAAATGTGGTGAACTGGCCAATGGGACGTGTGCTGATGTCGTACTTCGCGTCAATCTATGTACGAATAATTACGCGGATGAAAATCAGAGATACAACCGCTGGCTTCGTCTGTTACCGTCGCCATGTGCTGGAAAGCATTGACTTACAGAAAATTAAATTTAAAGGGTATGCGTTCCAGATAGAAATGAAATTTACTGCCTGCAAAATCGGCTACCGAATTATTGAAGTACCCATTGTGTTTGTGAACCGAAAACTGGGCGAATCCAAAATGAGCAGCGGCATCTTGCGCGAAGGTATTGTTGGAGTAATCACCATGAAGATACGCAGCTGGTTTCATAAATATCCATCAAAAGTTTCATGAAACAGCTGCTTATCCATAATGCAACAATTGTTAATGAAGGCGCTGTTTTTCGTGGAAGCGTGCTGATTGCGGGCGCACAAATTCAGGCTGTTTTTCATGGAGAAACGCCGGAAGAAATCCAACAACAAGCAATAATCATTGATGCTGAAGAAAAAATACTGATACCGGGTGTTATAGACGACCAAGTGCATTTCCGCGAACCCGGATTGAGGCACAAAGGCGATATTTTCTCCGAATCACGGGCGGCCGTAGCAGGCGGCGTCACCTCGTTTATGGACATGCCAAACACCAAGCCGACAACAACAACCATTGACGAATTGAACCGTAAGTTCAATCGAGCAGCAGAAACCTCGTTTGCCAATTATTCATTTTACCTTGGCGCAACAAACGACAATCTCTCCGAATTGAAAAAGGCAGACAAAAAACGGACATGCGGCATCAAGGTATTTATGGGCGCATCTACCGGCAACATGCTGGTTGACAGCAAAGAAACATTGCAACGTTTGTTCGCTGAAATTGACATGCTGATAGCTACACATTGCGAAAGCGAAGAAATTATACGGGAAAATAAAACGTTGTATGTCAATAAATACGGTTCGAATTTGCCGGTGAGTTATCATCCGCTGATTCGCAGTGAAGAAGCGTGCTACCGTTCGTCGGCGTATGCCGTTGAACTGGCTCGTAGATATCAGAGCAGGTTACATTTGCTGCATCTGTCCACAGCGCGCGAACTGGATTTGTTCGGAACTGCTCCGTTAATCAATAAACGCATCACCAGCGAAGTTTGCGTGCACCACCTCTGGTTCGACGATTGCGATTATGCACGCTACGGCAACCGGATTAAATGGAATCCGGCCATCAAAACCAAGCACGACAGAGACGCCTTGCGTGCCGGATTAATTAGTGGAAAAATAGACATTGTGGCAACCGACCATGCGCCTCATTTACTGCAGGAAAAAGAGGGTGGATGTCTCGAAGCAGCTTCCGGCGGACCGCTAATACAACACTCGCTACCGGTGATGCTGGAATTGAGCAAGTCGGGAAAAATACCTATCGAACTGATTGTCGAAAAAATGTGTCATGCTCCGGCAACACTGTTTCGCATCGAAAAACGCGGTTTTATTCGCGAAGGTTACTATGCCGATTTAACATTAATCAACCCAATGCGCGAAACAGTTGTTTCTCCCGCATCTCTACTCTATAAGTGTGGCTGGTCTCCATTTGAAAACGAAACATTTTCTCATTCCATTGAAAAGACATTTGTTAACGGCGAACTGGTTTATGATAATGGATGCATAGCAACTATACCAAAAGGCATGGAACTGACATTTGAATGAACGATTCGTTTATTAAATTGCATAAAAAATGGTTAATCTACTTAAAAATAAACTAATATTGTCTGTCGTATCACTGCTAACACTGTTTATTTTGTCTTGCGAACATAGCAACAAAGTAGCTTCGGAAGCTTCGGAAACACTATTGTTGCAAGATACGCTGAAATACGCGCAAGGGTTTGCAATTGCACGTTCCGACGACTATGTTTGCGTCACAGTATGCCACCCAGATGATGAAAAAAAAATGTATGGAAAATATTATCTGTGCAAAAACGACACCGTCAAAACGCCGACGGACGGCGCTCGCATACAGATTCCACTAAATAGCATTGCCACAGCGTCTTGCACACATTTTGAGTTTTTGCAGCTGCTTGGTGAAATTGAAAAAATAACGGGCATTTGTGAACCTAAGCGGGCATACAATCCCACCATTCGGCGGCGGGCAACGAGAGGCCTTGTGCTTGATTTGGGCGATTCATTCAATATCAATTATGAAAAGTTATTGGGATTAAAACCTTCTGCTCTGATGGTAAGTGGATTAGAGCAACACGATGAAAATCAGGTACGAATTTTCCGCAGCGGCATTCCAATCCTGTACAACAACGAATGGATGGAGAAAACATTACTCGGACGCGCAGAATGGATAAAATTTGTAGCCGTTTTTTTCGATAAATCCAGCAAAGCCGACAGCATTTTCAAGCAGATAGAAACCGAATACCAGAAAGCAACTCTCCTTGCACAACACGCAGACATAAAGCCTGTTATAATGGCAGGAACTGATTTTCGCGGAACATGGTATGTCCCCGGCGGGAAAAGTTATGTAGCTGAACTGTACCGAAATGGCGGAGGGAAATATGTTTTTGAAAATGAATCGACAACTGCCAGCATTCCGCTGAGTTTCGAAGCCGCATTACAAAATTTTTCCCACGCCGATGTATGGCTTTGGTGTTCGTGCAACAGTTTGCAGGAACTCAAGGCAATAAACGAAAAACATGCCTTGTTCAAAGCCTTTCAAAGCGGAAATGTGTACAGCAACACAAACCGCAGCACGCCAACCGGAGGTAACGACTTCTGGGAAAGCGCCGTAGCTCGTCCAGATATTCTGCTGCAGGATGTCATAAAAGCGCTTCATCCAGAATGGTTGCCCAATCATTCGTTGTATTACCTAAAAAAAATAAATTAACTTAATAAATTATACAATAAAATGAAAAAGATAGGATTATTTCTCCTTGTTTTTTTAGTCGGGCTTTTCGTTTCCTGGTATTTTTTTACAAAAAAATCGGCGATAGACACCATCGCTCATCACAACGAAATTGTTGAAAAAATTGAATCCATTGGCCGGCTGGAGCTTGTTAGGATGAGTGTTCAAGATGTGCTGGAGTACGAAATGGTTCGCCAATGGTTGCCCAATGCCAAAGCCGTACTAATCGTGTATGGCGAAGCAGTAGGCTGTATTGACCTGCAAAAAATTCAGGCTGCCGATATTTTCGTGTCGGGCGATTCTATCAGCATAAAGTTGCCCGACCCGGAACTGGCCTACTGTAAAATTGACCATCAGAAGTCTCGAGTTTACGACACGAGAAACAACTTCATGTCAAGCATTCAATTAATCGACGAAGCCTATCGTGCCGCCGAAAAACAATT
>JAITHZ010000215.1 GCA_031279795.1 Bacteroidales bacterium | reverse complement strand
GATGAATGAAAAACGAAGATGATTGCTGTTACAATCATCTTTGTTTTTCTAAAATTTAAAATTATAAAATTATTGTTGTTATGCGTAAACAAGTTTCTCTATTATTCGCATTTTTATTGACTATATTGATGTTCGGCATTAAATTTTATTGTCCAGAATCTGCTCTCTGGTTAAATGATTGGGGAATTTATGTTTTACCTGTCCCCACTTTACTTTTCTTATCTGCAGCATTTAGTAACAATTTTACTATTACTCACTTACTCGCATTTGCAATAGGTACCGTAATAAGCATTTTATTGGTTAGAGGAAATTGGCACGAAAATTATGTTCTGCAAAAAATTGCGGCTACAATATTAGGTACGTCGATATCTATTGTAATATATTCTTTGTGGTTAAAAAAAGTAAAAATAAATAAAGAATAATGTGCAAAAATGAGTTCAACATTCAAAATATTATTCTTTAAATTGCGCAAAAGTAATTTTGTTGTTTCAATTTTATTGCTGTTTTTATTATTCGTTGGATTTTATTTAATTTGGACACCATTCTACTATTTTTTATTTGAAAAATATGACATTATTTTTATGCCTACACCAAACGAAACATTAATGAAACAACCGCTTTACGAACAAATTTTGCTGGCTGTTATTATTGGACCTTTAATTGAAACTTTAATTTGCCAAAAATGGATGTATAAATTATTGTCGGCAGTAAAATGGTTAACAAAAAGTAAAATATCAATAGTAGTGATTGCTTCCATTGTTTTTGGGGCATTACATTGCTACAGTTTGACTTATATAATCTATAATATTTTCATCGGTTTCTTATTTATGGTTGCATACATAAGCAAATTTTACAAAAAAGCATATTGGACTGTTGCGGTATTACACGGATTAATCAATTTATTTGCAATATTTTTTGACCATACAGAGAAATGTATTTTTGGCATAGTGTAATTTTTAAACCAAATAAATAATAAAATGTTTTGATTTTTAATTGTATGAAATAGTGCTTGTTGGGGACGTCACGATTTTTCGTGCGATTCGCAGGCAAAAATTGCTTGCGGTGTTGTTTAATTTTATACTTTTGTAACCGAAATGAAAACATTAGATTTGAACGCCTATGGCGTAAGTGAGATGAATGCAGCAGAAATGCGGCAAACTGATGGGGGAATATTTCCTCTTGTTATTTGTGGCGTTGTAATTACTGCGAAAGCAGCAGCGTGGATTGCGGGAGGCTGTGTAGCAGCTGGAATTTTTGGTGCGGGAGTGTATGTGGGCTATCAAGAAGCCGCAAATAACTAATTAATTTTACAATTTGATTTATCTTAATATGTAAAAGTATGAAAACAAATCATTTAAATGTTGTTGAACTTAATACTGATGAGCTAAGATTAGTTAACGGTGGAGTTATTCAGTGGTGGGCGGTCGTTGCTTCCATAGCCTTAGCAGCCGAAGCTTGCAATATTATTTATGAAGCTGGTAAGAACACAGGAGAATTTATTTATTACGTTACCCATTAATATTTTTTATTATGTATAATAAAATTGATGTTGTAAAAGAAATGGAGAAAATTATTGAAAATAGTAGTTTTGCAAAAATTGCTATTATAGTTTTTGCTATGTGGGCATTGTTCCATTTAGGTAAAAATTTCGGTGAATTTCTATTCTATCTTTCTCGTAATCAATAATTTCTATTTGATAAATGGCAGTATGAGGTATTTATCGCCTCATACTGCTGTTTATTACAAATTTGATTATTGAAAAAAGTCCGTTAAAAAGAGAATTTCCAGCTAATTTAGAGGGAAATGTAATTCCTCTTTCTGAAGGCTGAAGCTATGAATATTGATATACAGAAAGAAGGCAGAGGGGTTATATAAAGATAATCCGTGCATATTTTTAGCACAAAATTATTAATTATTAATTGTTATTACATCGCTGTTTATATGGAAAACTATTACTTATCACACTACGGAAGAGTTATTTTTTACAGTATTTTGCGTGGATTATTATTTCTGCGGAAGTGTTCGGATATCAAGTTTATACGGACGCTGTCGGAAAAATGGATTTCCAATCAACATGGCTTCACCGTCTGTACAGTGAAGTTGTGACATACAAATCGACAACAAATCAACTATTCAAGATGCTGTCTGTTTTCGACAGAGGCGACAGTTTTATTGGTTTTTTCTCCAATGTATTATTGTTTAGCCATTTAAAAACATTTATTCGCTTGGAAAAATGGAAAGCCGCAAACAGAGAAATACTACCCAAGCTTATTGACAGTATAAGCGAATGGGAAACAATTGTCAGTTTAACTATTTTTGCAATAAAACTTAATGACAGAAATTTATCAATAATAAAATTGCGAAAATTATTGATAACTAACGACTTATTTATTTTTTATGCGTTAACCCTGACTTAGCGCTGAAAAGTTTTGCAGATTACAGCATATTGATTACATTTGCTGCCGGAAATAATGCAATTTCCGATTTATTAACAAAAATGCATACAAAGGAACAAAAATTACAGGCTTTCAGTCATTTGCTTGATGTACTTGACGAACTGCGCGAAAAATGTCCATGGGACAGAAAACAGACTTGCGAGAGTTTGCGGGCCAACACCATTGAGGAAGTTTACGAATTGAGCGAAGCCATTATAAAAGCAGATAGCGATAACATAAAGAAAGAATTAGGCGATGTGCTGTTGCATATTGTCTTTTATGCAAAAATTGGCGAAGAAAAGGAAATTTTCGATATTGCAGATGTATGTAATTTCTTGTGTAACAAATTAATATTCCGTCATCCACATGTATTTGGCGATGTAGCGGCTAAAAATTCGGAACAAGTGGAACAGAATTGGGAACAAATCAAACTGCAAGAGAAAGACGGAAACCAAACGGCGCTGGGAGGCGTGCCAAATTCGTTGCCCTCGCTGATTAAAGCGTTTCGGATACAGGACAAAGCGCGAAACGTAGGGTTTGATTGGGAAGAACGCAGCCAGGTATGGGACAAAGTGCGCGAAGAATTCGACGAACTTCAGGCCGAAATAGTAACAGACAACGCCGCCGGAATGGAAAATGAATTTGGCGACCTGTTTTTCAGCCTGATAAATGCCGCTCGCCTCTATAAGATTAATCCGGAAAACGCGCTGGAACGGACGAATCAAAAATTTATTCGCCGGTTTAATTATCTTGAAGAACAGACGCTGAAAAAAGGACGTTCGCTCAAAGAGATGACACTGGCCGAAATGGACGCCATCTGGGAAGAAGCAAAACTATTGACAGAATGATAGAGAAACTGATTCGAAAAAACATTGCGGCGTTGAGGCCGTATTCCTCAGCCCGAAGCGAATTTGCAGGGGAAGCCTCTGTATTTCTGGATGCAAACGAAAGTCCATACAATCAGCCATATAACCGCTACCCCGATCCGTTGCAGCGGCAGTTGAAACGCCGGATTGCAAGAATTAAATCCATTGAGCCGGAACAGATTTTTCTGGGCGTTGGCAGCGATGAACCTATTGATTTACTGATGCGTGTATTCTGTGAACCGCATACCGACAATATTGTAACACCCGACCCGACGTACGGCATGTACCGCGTTGCCGCCGACATCAATGCTATTGAATGCCGTACGGTACATTTAACGGAAAATTTTGATATTGACGCAGCTGCATTACTGGCTGCTGCCGATAAAAATACGAAACTGCTATTTCTGTGTTCACCCAACAACCCAACTGGAAACAGTTTGAATCACAATGCAATTGTTGACGTTATTGAGCAGTTTTCTGGCATTGTCGTGCTGGATGAGGCATATATTGATTTTTCTATTCATCCCTCATTTACAACACGATTGAATGAACATGCAAATCTGGTTATCCTGCAAACATTTTCCAAAGCATGGGGCATGGCGGGCGTCCGGCTGGGCATGGCATTTGCTTCAGAAGAAATAATCGGAACACTGAACAAAATAAAATATCCCTACAACATCGGCACACTCACGCAAAACCACGTCTTGAATGCATTGGACAAAGCTCAGGAGGTTTCCGGCTGGGTGAAAATTCTGTTGAACGAACGGGAGAAAATGGCGGCAAAACTGGCTGATTTACCTTTCGTAACGCAGGTTTATCCGTCGGACGCCAATTTTATCTTAGTACGAACAACCGACGCCAATGCAATTTACCGATATTTGACCGAAAAAGGCATCGTGGTACGCAACCGCAACAATGTTGCATTGTGTTTGGGATGCCTGCGTATAACAATCGGAA
>JAITHZ010000208.1 GCA_031279795.1 Bacteroidales bacterium | reverse complement strand
GCTGGAAGAAAATCAGGAAAAGCATCCCGCATTCCAAACTGCGCAGCAGCTATCCTGCCGTCAAGATCGGTCGCCTTGCCGTATCGAAGAAGTATGCCGGAAAAGGCTTCGGCAGACTGATGATAGACATTGTTATGAAAATGTTTGTCTCCGACACGCAACAGACGGGTTGCCGTTTCGTTACGGTGGACGCCTAAATGCTTTCAAGGATGCCATTAACATCAATTACTTCCTGCGTTTTGCCGACAGCTTTTCCTGATTTCGTATCCCAAATTTTAGGATTGACTTCTGTTTTTGCTCCAAACTGAATCGCTTCTCCATTGACGGTGATCCGTCCCATAATCGGCATCTTGCCGTTTGCTTTTACTGCATTCCTTTTTACATAAAAAAGGATGTTGAATGTACTCTTTTGCATAACTCAAAATTTAATTTCAAAATTACTCTTAACAATCAAATAATGAGATAAATGCAGACTGCCAATAATGGACAACACTGTGCCAATTTCGGACAATTCGTAACCTATTTTGGATTTTTGGGAATAGGTTACGAATTGGTTACGCAACTATGTCCAAAATTGGCTTTTTTATGGCTTTACACCAGACACTCTTAAATGAAAAAAGTCCCACAAATTATTGAATTTGTAGGACTTGTCTGCTTTTTGTTTTTGGCTGCTCTTGGCTTAGCCTTCCAGCGGAGAGAAAGGGATTCGAACCCCTGGTACCTTTCAGTACAACGGTTTTCAAGACCGCCGCGATCGACCACTCTGCCATCTCTCCATTTACAAACGTCGGGGTAGCGGGATTCGAACCCACGACCCCCTGCTCCCAAAGCAGGTGCGCTAACCGGACTGCGCTACACCCCGTTTTTTGGCGGTGCAAAGGTAATCATTTTTTATACAAAACCACTATTGTCCGATAAAAAATTATCATATTATCTGTAAATAATTGATTATTAGCAAAATAAAATATTTTTAAGTTTTATCGGACAATAATGATACAAAACACATTTTTGTTATTGGTCAACTTCAGTTGATTTTAATTGACTGAAATCAACTGAAGTCGGGGTTATTTAGTTATTACGTTACTCGGCATCATTGTACCGTTCTTTTGTAATCTGTTGCAGAGACTTTCCGCGTGTTTTCGGCGCAAAAATCACGCCAACCAGCAGTGATACGATTAACAGCGATACCAGCACGATTCCTGCGTTATGAAAACCTTCGCCATTTTCGCCAATGATATTTATGAAAATGAACGACCAGATTGCCGCACCGCCTCTAACTGCAAAAAACATAACACCCTGTGCTGCCGCCCGATAACGCGCTGGGAAAAGCTCCGAAGCCCACAGAGCGTAAAACGCCTGAACACCAAAACCGGCATGAACGCCCCAGAGAATAACAAATGCCCACAGCGCCATCTGGTTGGTAATGCCCACAAACGTGAGAATTATCCATGCCAGCACGCCCAGCGTCGTTCCAAATGCGTACAGGAAGCGCTGATTGATCTTGTCGGCAAGCATTGCGAAGCCCGCAAACGAAAACAGCGCCGTTAATCCCCACATGAACATTTGCAGGAAGTTTGCCGTTTCGTTCGACAGCCCGCCTGCTGTCTGATATACGTAAGGCATGAAAAAACCCATGGCTCCAGCTACGAAATTCCACGTAAGGTAAATCCCGATGAGAAACAGAATGGTCTTTACGTTGATGCGATTTGTGAACAGTGCTTTGTAGGGGTGTGTCTGTTTCTCAATTTTTGCTTGAGCTTTAGATTCTTCCCATGCTTTTGACTCGTCGAGACGGCGCTGTAGAAGCCATGCAATCAAGGCTACAAGGAACAACGTCCCGAAAATCAGACGATTACCGAATAGCGCCAACGCTGCATTATCGTCAGTGTTCAGCAGCGCCACTCCCAATTTGCGGACTGTGTCTCCCAACGGTCCGGTCGGTGCAAGTAGCCAGCCCAACAGAAAAATTATTGCAGGTCCTATTGACCAGGCAAACTGCGAAATGCCTATGTTGCGGCCGCGATTGCCCACTTCGGAGGTTTCGGAAATGTACGTCCACGATGCAGGAACGCCTACGCCTACGGAAATCCCCGTAATTAAAAAACCTGTAAGCAACATTGGGAAACTGCAAGCAAACATGATAATCGCCACTCCTGCCATGTATATCAACATGTTGTAGGTATATATCGTTTTGCGTCCGTACATATCGGCCAGCCGTCCGCCGATGATTGCCCCTAAAGCAGCGCCAAAACAGTTGGCGCTTAATGCATTCAGCCAGCCAAGATGTGTACCGTTCAATCCAAGATAATCCTGCCAAAGCGCCAGGCCGCTTGCTCCAGCTACAATAGCCCCCGCATCCAAATAATTGGTCAACGATACGGCTACAGTCGAGTTTAAAATGCCCGAAGTTGCCTTCCCTCGCCTTTCTGATGGAGACGGGTGTTCAGTTGAATGATTCATAGTTTTTTTGTTCATAAAGAATTACAGTTGGGAGTGAAATCATGACAGAATCAATTTTCAACTCGATTAGCAGTTACTTTTTTTTCATATTTTTGGATATCGGCAATATAATCATCGCCGACAGCAACATTGTTTGTCAGACAGAAATAATCCCAAACAGCATTCCAAGGCATAACCTTTGTTTCCTCCAGTAACGCCAGCCGTTCAAAATATTGACCGTTTTCTTCATAATCCCGCAGCATGGATATTGGTTCGAGCAACGCTTGCAAGAAGGCTTTTTGCGTAGCACGGACGCCAATCACATAAGCTCCGATGCGATTGATGGATGCATCGAAATAATCCAGCCCGATATGCACGCGGTCGAGGGCGTCGGCGCGGACAATTTCCTTTGCCAGATCTATCGTTTCGTCATTCAGAATTGTTACATGGTCGGAATCCCAGCGTATCGGACGGCTCACGTGCAGCATAATTTCGGGTGTGAACAGCAGCAGCGACGAAATCTTGTCGGCAATGCTTTCCGATAATTGAAAATGGCCGGTATCAAGTGTCACGATTTTCTGTTTATTTGATCCGTATCCCAGATAGAAATCGTATGAACCTACAGTGTAA
>JAITHZ010000191.1 GCA_031279795.1 Bacteroidales bacterium | reverse complement strand
AATGACCAGTTATCTTGGGAAGAAAAAAATCCAGAATGGCAAGAATTATTCGAAGAAAGCAAGATAAGAGACAAATTGGCAGAATTTACCAACATGCAAATGGAAGGTTCCGATGTATTTATGAGCACATTTGCCAATCTGAAATCGTTTCCGTTTTTTCAGCATTTGGCGCATTGGTTTTTGCCGTTTAACAAGAAATATCTGCTGCCAACAGATGATAATTTAGCGGACATAAAGATGTTGGAATTTTTGAACTTGCTCATGATAACACCCTATCTGTGCAATTCCGACAAATATTCTTTCTGTTACAGCGTAATACAGTTGCCGAATCAATTCCGGATCATCTCAACGACACAGTTTAAAATAGAAAGTGCTGAAATCCAAAAACTTGAAAATGAAGAAAATTTGCTGCACGGACCAAAAGTTGCCCAATATGTTGTAAAACAATATATTCAAGATTTATACCGTTTCTTTAAACTGCATCCAGAACGAAACCAGTTTATTGATATTTTTTCACTGCCTCTCTCGTTTCACAAGACAAGTTCCCTGTCACAAATCATTTCCGATACGGAAAGTCTTCGTAAGTTTGGCGAACTGTATTTCAGTAAAAACTTCTTTTCTCATGCAGAAACCATATTTACACAATTAACACAAAGAGACAGTACGGATAACGAAATTTATGAAAAAATTGGTTATTGCCGTCAAATGGCCTCCGATTTTGAAGGCGCTTTGGCAGCATACCTGCAATCGGATATTATTCGTCCGGACAAACCCTGGACTATGCAGCGGATTGCCATGTGCTATCGTCGGCTTAAACAGCCGGAAAAAGCGTTGGAATATTACCGGATGCTGGAACGGCTGACGCCCGAAAACCTGTCGCTTCAATTGAATATCGGGCATTGCTACTTCGAACAGCACGCCTATGCCGAAGCTTTAAACTGCTACTATAGAGTGGAATTTGCCGATGAAAAACAGACAAGAACCATGCGCCCGATTGCATGGACTTCTTTCTTGATGGGAAAAGTTGACATTGCAAAAAGATATTACAACGCAATCCTTGACGACAAGCCAACGGTTCAAGACTACATGAATGCTGGTCATGTGGAATGGCTGCTGGGAAATCGCAGAGAAACCATTCGTCTCTACAAACTGGCAATTTCGCTCAGTGACGGAAACGAAATAATTTTCACGACAGATTTCGAAAAAGACATTCCCGACCTGATTGCTGCTGGTATCGACAAAAGTGAAATCAACTTGTTGATAGACGAACTGTTTTATGAATTCTACGAATAAATACGGACTTATATATCCGCCTTTTTTACACAAAAACAGCAAAGTAGCAATCGTTTCGCCTTCGGGAAGAATAGCAGACGACTTATTGCAGGGGATGTGTAAACGCCTGAAAAACTGGGGAGTGTTGCCTGTGTGTGGCAAATATGCCGACGAATCTTGCGGACGCTTTGCAGGGACAGAAAAACAACGGCTTACCGATTTGCAATGGGCGTTGGACGCGCCTGATATTGATGCTATTTTTTGCAGTCGTGGTGGGTACGGATGTGTTCATTTGATCGACAAATTAAATTGGAAACGCTTTCACGAATCGCCCAAATGGTTAATTGGATACAGCGATATCACTATATTGCTTGAAACCATTAATTTACAAGGATTTGCATCAATCCATGCACCAATGGCACGCCATTTTTCCGAAAGTAGAGAAGAGGATGACGCTATGATTTTTTTACAAAAACTGCTTTTTGGCGAAGATTTGAAATATCGGCTTCCGGCTCATTCGCTGAACCGTTATGGAAAATCGGAAGGAATACTGACCGGCGGAAATTTGTCAATTATTTGCAGTTTGCGCGGTACTGTATTTGACCAGATTCGCTCTGGGCGCATATTGTTTATCGAAGACACGGGCGAAGAGCCATATCGCATCGAACGGATGATGTATAGCCTGAAATTGAGCGGTATACTTGGTGAACTGTCAGGATTGATTATCGGGCAATTCAGCGACTATACCGAAGATTTGCTTATGTTAAACTCTGTTTATGAGATAATTGCTAATACAGTTGCTGAATATGCCTATCCGGTTTGTTTCGATTTTCCCGTCGGACATGTGACGCGTAATTATCCACTGATGTGCGGAGGCAAATACAGTTTTGAAGTGAATGCAGACGAAACTGAACTTTATACTTTATGCACACTTTAGCATACAAACAGGAAATAAAATAAGTTCTGAATTTGAAAATTTCCATCGCAGTACTGTTATTTTAAATTGATGAAACAGAAACACATAAAGGAAGTAACCGTATTTACCGACGGCGATTCCACCCAATTAAACGTGTGGTCAAATGTACCGTATTTTTTTACTGAAACATTGATATCCAAAGGAATAAAGGTTAATCGTGTGGACATCAGCGCTTCGCAACGACTGGAAAATCTGTACTACAAGACATTCCATTTTCTTGCCAGACTGATAAATCGAGCGACAACGTACGATTATGTTCGCTGTTATACGCATTACTGGTTGACTCGTAAACGGATAAAAAAAGCACTTGCTCGCTTTCCCGATTCGGATGTTGATATTTTCCTGACTTTCAGCTTTTCATCAGTTGGTTTTACTCACCGTCCGATTGTGCAGTTTTGTGATTGGACGTATGCGCATTATCTTTCATATTTTGCGGGACGTAAACCAGACTTTTTTGAAAAACAGGCAATTAAGCGAGAAGACAGGCAGATTTTGGGATCGGATTGGGTATTTCCGCTGTTCCCAAGTGTGGCCGAACTTATGAAAAAACGTTACGGCAGCGACAAAATTTTCTATCTGGGCAACGTAATCAATTCACTGTATGATGTTTCGGATGATGATATTCAGGCCAAGCGAACGGCGAAAAACATTCTCTTTGTCGGAGGTGAAAAGTATATCGACGGTGCAATTTCCCTGATAGAGGCATATCGAAATTTGAAACCGAGCTGTCTGCCGTTGTCCCTTCATATTGTCGGTCTGGAAAAAACGGCATTCGGTACATTGCCTGATGGCATTAGTTGTTATGGTTATCTTGACAAGGCGAAAGACAACGAACGGACGCTGTATTACAAGCTGTTGCGCGAAGCGTCAGTTTTTGTCAATACTACGCCGAAATGGGGCGCATTTTCAGCATCTATCGAGGCAATGTACTTTCATACACCAGTGATTGTTTCACCTTACAGTGAATTTTTGTCAACGTTCGGAAAGGACATCGGTTTTGGGGCGTATTGTTCAGAAAATACGGCAGAAGCTATAGCCACCTCCATTCAGGGTGTTTTGCAAAGCAACTCATACACAGAATATTGTTATGCTTCAAACGATGCAGTTAAAGAATTTACATGGAGCGCCTATATTGACAAAGTGATTGCAAAAATTGAATCCAGATTTCCAACACAATACGATTAATGAAAAAAAAATATATGCGAATAGATATTATAACTGTTCTGCCCGAATTGTTGCAGGGACCGTTGAACTGCTCCATTCTTCAACGAGCACAAAATAAGGGATTAGCTGAAATATTTGTGCATGATCTACGCGAATATGGCATTGGGAAGCACCGCAAAGTTGATGATTACCCTTTTGGTGGAAGCGCCGGAATGGTGATGCGCATTGAGCCGGTCGACCGGCTGATTTCTTTACTGAAATCGCAGCGCAACTACGATGAAGTGATTTATACATCGCCAGACGGAGAAACATTCAACCAGAAAATGGCTAATTCGCTGTCGCTGTTGGAAAACATGATTATCCTTTGTGGACATTACAAGGGAATTGATAACCGTATTCGCGAACATTTGATTACGCGCGAAATATCCATCGGCGATTATGTGCTCACGGGAGGCGAGCTGGCGGCTGCGGTGATTGCCGATACGGTTGTGCGGATC
>JAITHZ010000168.1 GCA_031279795.1 Bacteroidales bacterium | reverse complement strand
GCAGCAGACTCACTGAATCAATTTTCGTTTCAAGCGACGTTTGATATTTGCCTGTACGACATAATAATCAATCAGTGGCGCAAAGACGTTCATCAGCAAAATGGCCAGCATCATCCCTTCTGGATAGCCTGGATTCACCACACGGATAAGAATGCCTAATGTTCCAGTTAAAAAACCGTAAATATACTTTCCAGTTTCCGTCCGTGCCGATGTCACAGGATCTGTGGCCATAAATACCGCGCCAAATGCAAAACCGCCCAGCAGCAGATGTTGGTATGCCGGAATATTCATAGCAGCCGTAACACCTAACAGGTTAAAAATAAACGCCATCACAAAACCTCCAGCAAAAACGGATACCAACGTTTTCCAGCTGGCAATTCCGGTGACAAGCAAAATGACGGCGCCCAGTAAAATGGCTAATTTCGAAGTCTCTCCCGTTGAACCGGGGATAAGGCCAATAAACAGATCCCAAGCTGTCAGCGGATTTGCGAGGCTATCAGTGAGCTGCACGGTGTTTTCTGACGTTGTTGCAAGTTGAGTTAACGGCGTTGCTCCGGTAAATCCATCAACGACAGCGCCTTTTCCCAATCCAAACGTATCTCCAAGACGTACAAAGACTTCGCCTGACATTTTCGTCGGATAGGCGAAAAACAAGAATGCTCGCGTTATCAGCGCAACATTAAAAATATTCATGCCCGTTCCGCCAAAAACTTCCTTGGCAAAAACGACGGAAAACGCCGTAGCCGCTGCAATCATCCACAAAGGCGTATCAATAGGAATAATCATAGGAATGAGCATCCCCGACACCAAAAAACCTTCCTGAATTTCATGTTTCCGCCATTGGGCGACTATAAATTCAATCCCAAGCCCAACTCCGTAAGAAACAATTAATTGAGGTAACATGGCCAACAGTCCGAACAAAAACGTTTCCCAAAAAGCTACGCCCGATTGACCTGTGGCAACATAATGCTGATAACCAACATTATACATTCCAAACAGCAGCGCTGGCATCAACGCAATAAGCACGATTGACATGGTGCGTTTGCTGTCGTTGCTGTCATGAATATGTACACCCGACTTGGAAGTTGTATTCGGAACAAATAAAAATGATTCAACCCCCTCGAACACTGACTGGAAGGCGTGGAATTTTCCTCCCTGCTCAAAATTCGGTTTTAAATCGTCTAAAAATTTCCGTAACTTATTCATTTATAATTAAATAGTGTTAAAAACTATCCCTTGATCTTTGATTGTCCAAGAATTTCGCGGCAAATATACATAAAATTTTCCATTTACACACAGAATAAAATTGATTGAAATTGATTGACAAATGACTTATACTATACTCTCGTTCAGAAAATCTGAACATTCATTCCAATCTTTTTGCATTTTTCGTTTTTCATTCAAAAATAAAATTGTAATTTTGCCGACAATTTTTTATATGACAACTAATTTTATATGACGAATAACGCTGACAAGTTCAAAAACGAAGAAAACTGGGATTTTATCATAGAACCGCGTGTAAGCCTGTTTCACCTGGACCTGAAGGAAATACTGAGATACAGAGATTTGCTGGAAATGTTTGTCAGAAAAGATGTTATAACTCAATACAAGCAAACGATTTTGGGACCGTTGTGGTATCTTGCTCAACCGGTGCTGACGACGGTTATGTTCATGTTTATTTTTGGCAATCTGGCTGGTATTCCAACCGATGGCATTCCGCAACCGCTGTTTTACATGGCGGGAATTTTGTGCTGGAATTATTTTTCCGAATGTTTGAACCGAACATCCGATACGTTTCTCAACAATCAACACATTTTTGGGAAGGTTTATTTCGCCCGAATCGTCATGCCTCTTTCGCTCACAATTTCCAATCTGGTAAAGTTTTTCATTCAGCTAATTATATTTATTTGCGTATATATATACTTCATTTTCAATGGAACAACAGTTTTTCCAAATATATACGTGCTGCTGTTTCCCTTGCTAATCGTTTTGCTGGCTGGACAGGGATTGGCATTTGGCATTCTGATTTCGTCCATGACAACAAAATACCGCGATTTAAAATTTCTGGTTTCGTTTGGCGTACAGTTGTGGATGTACATAACGCCGGTTATTTATCCAATGTCGCTGATGACCGAGAAATATTCCAACTACAGCTGGATAATAGCCGTAAATCCTGTTTCGCCTATTATTGAGACATTTAAGTACGGCGTTTTGGGGACTGGAGTATTTACATGGTGGGGGGTGATTTACAGCCTTATTTTCACAGTTATACTGCTTTATTTCAGCTCGCTGGTATTTAATAAGGTAGAACGGAGTTTTATGGATGTTATCTAAATTAATCGTATTTTTTTCTCATGGCAATCGCAATCAAATTTGAAAATATATCCAAACAGTACCGGCTTGGTCTGATTGGTACCGGCACGTTGTCGCATGACTTGAACCGCTGGTGGCATTTAATTCGCGGAAAAGAAGACCCGTATCTCAAAATCGGACAGGAAAACGATCGTGCCGCAAAGTCCACTAACGATTATGTGTGGGCGTTGCGAAATATTACCTTCGACATTGAGCATGGCGATGTAATAGGGATTATTGGAAAAAATGGGTCGGGAAAATCGACGCTGCTG
>JAITHZ010000164.1 GCA_031279795.1 Bacteroidales bacterium | reverse complement strand
AATCACCGCCGTGATGCTCGAAACCGCCCGCAAAGGCATGTGGAAAGCAACGGAACAACAACTTTCAGACGTCGCATCCCTTCATACGGAACTCGTAAAAGACTTCGGATCTGCCGCTTCGGGCTTTGCAGGCGGGAATGCGAAATTGCAGGACTACATCGCTCAAAAAGTGGATAACGCCTCCGCAAGTGAATACAAAAAAGAACTGCAAAAGATGAAAACAGCCGCTTCTGCCGATGCAACAAATAAAGGTATGGTGCTTAAAAAGGACGAAATAAATCCGCAGGAAAATAGCGAAACCAATGTGTTGAACGGGGTGGTTGTCGGTGTTGTAATTATTGGGCTATTTGTTGGATTGTTGCTGGTTTTGAGGCGGAAAAGGAAATAAAAAAGTATTATATTTTCGGTTGTGAGTTTATAAATCATTGTGAATGCGGCAACAATACCAAAACAAGGATTAATAATGAGAGATAAAGTTGTTATGGTGAGGAAAATAAATTCAGATATAATATGGATATAATATAAATATTTCGTACCTTTGCAATTTGTATTATTAAATTATTCGAATAAAATACAAATATAATATGAATAAGTATATTCAAAAGTTAGATTTTGATTTTCTCACCAATCATCGTGTAATGCAACTGATTGCGGCTATTGACGAGTATCGTGGAAAATGGAATGTTGTTGAAAAACGAGAAAACAGTTACCTGAGAGAGTTGCGGAAAGTCGCAACAATCGAAAGTATTGGATCTTCAACTCGTATTGAAGGTGCTTCATTGACCGACGAAGAAATTCAAAAACTACTCAAAGACGTAAAAATTACACAGTTCAAAACTCGCGACGAGCAGGAAGTTATTGGCTATTACGAAGTGTTGGAACTCATTTTTGATAACTTTTCCGAAATAAAACTTTCCGAAAGTCATATCAAACAACTGCACCAACTCTTGCTCAAACACAGCAACAAAGACGAGCGACACAGAGGCGGTTACAAAAATTTGCCGAACAAAGTAGTGGCAACTTATCCCACCGGCGAGCAGAAAACCGTTTTTGACACAACCGAACCTGCTTTGGTTGAGAACGAAATGTTTGAAGTTGTCGAATGGTCAAACGCACAATGGGAAGAAAAAACAATACACCCGCTTCTTGTGCTGGCGGTTTTTATTTATGAATTTTTGAGTATTCACCCTTTTCAAGACGGTAACGGCAGGTTAAGCCGCCTGCTTACAACGCTTTTTCTACTGCGGCAAGGTTATGGATTTATGCAGTATATTTCGCTTGAAAATCACATGGAAAAAAATAAAAAAAATTATTACGACGCCCTGATGACAGCACAACGCAAGCGAATAACACAGGAAGATACTATCGAAAAATGGACACTTTTCTTTTTAGAAAGTTTGAAAACGCTGACCGAAAAATTAGACAAAAAATACGATGCTTTTAAACAGAAAGGCGGTTATCTGAACGAAAGACAAAAGAAAGTTAAGGACTTTGTCCTTGAACAAAAAACTGTTAAAGTTGCCGATTTATCTGCTGCTTTTCCCAATATTTCACCCAACACCCTGAAAAAAGATTTGCAGTATCTGCGGGACGAGCAAATACTAACCGCCGTAGGACAGGGAAAGGGAACAGTTTATATGATCAAACAGTAAAATCAATGCAATACATTCTCCAGATATTAATTCTTTTTATTTTGACAGGCAGTTTGCTCAAAGTCAGTTTTTGGAAGTTTTGGCAAACGGCGGTATTCGGATTATTGTCTGCCGGTTTTGTTGTTCTGACCTGTCAATGGGCAATTTTGCAGTCGAAAACGCAGTTAGCGGATTTTCTGGGTAACACGACAATCATGCAGAACGCTGCCGTGTTGATAACCCTTGAATCGGTGTTGGGAATTGCCTTTTGTTTTTCGCAACTGCGGGCAATGTTCGGCGTACAAAAAGCAAAATGGTGGAAACGATTGCTTAACGGGTATCCGTGTCTGTTGTTGTTTCCTGTTTTGTTTTACCTGCAAACACAACTGATTTTTGCCCTGCCGGGTGTGGATTTTATGGTATTGTCGTACACGCTTGCCGCAATGGTATGGGTAGTATTGCCCTTGGGCGCACGAGGCATTGCGTACCTGATTCCCGAAAAAGAATTGCGGATGGAAGTATTTTTTTTGGTCAATCTCTTCGTCTGCATTCTCGGACTGATAGCGACGGTAAACGGCAACGTAATCTATTCTGCCGTAAAAGGGTCGGACAAGGCATCGATAGCGCATATTCTACCGATACTTGCCGTATGTATCGTATTTTTTATAGTCGGAATCATTGTAAATAAAATGAAATATACATATCGTAATTCGTAATTAAAATGGAAATTATATCTAAATTATTATTTTGGGTGGCAAACAGTTTGCTGATACCGGACATTATTATTCTTTTGATTCTTTTTGGTCGGTCGTTGTTGCTGGCGGGCAGTTTTTACAATCAGTCGGTCGTCAAACGCCGAAACGACAAACTCTTTCATTCCAAAATCAAAGACTTGTCGCCTGCAACGATAGACGAATTAAAATCGCTCTTACCCCCCAAAGACAATGCTTTATTTACAAAATATTTGCGCGAGATGTTGACCGGCAAACCCACCGAAGCATACACGGAATACCTGCTCTGCAACCTCGAAAATGAAGCCGATAAAGACCTGTCCGTCTCGAAAATGCTGGCAAAAATGGGACCCGTATTAGGACTTATCGGAACGTTAATTGCGATGAGTCCTGCGTTGGTCGGTTTGTCAACCGGCGATATTTCGGGCATGGCGTACAATATGCAGGTTGTATTTGCCACCACGGTGGTCGGATTGGTTGTCAGCGCTGTCGGACTGGTAACACTGCAATTCAAGCAACGCTGGTATGCCAAAGACATTTACAATCTGGAATATGTTGGAAAAGTAATTACGAATAAGCAGGAATCATGAGAAGCGGCAGACATTCCGGTAAATTTTTCAAGGAAGAAGATACCGACCCGTTGAGCGTGGTGGTGAATCTGTTTGATGTTGCGATGGTATTTGCGGTAGCTTTGATGGTAGCAATGGTGATGCACCTGAATATGACGGAAGTTTTTACGAAGGAAGATTTTACGATTGTCAAAAATCCGGGTAAGGAAAATATGGAAATCATTACCAAAGAAGGCAACAGGATTAACAAATATACGCCGTCTCAGGAGCAGTCGTCCGGAAAAGCCAAAGGCAAACGGGT
>JAITHZ010000136.1 GCA_031279795.1 Bacteroidales bacterium | reverse complement strand
CGCATGACCAAGAACGGCGAGCCGGCTGTCATGGTTGTCATTATTCCTCAGCCCGGCGCCAATCATATTGAGATTGCCGACGAGGCATACAAACGAATCGAACAGATTGGCAAAGATGTTCCCGAAGATGTGAACATCGGCGTAGTGTACGACAATACCCGCTTCATCCGCGCCTCCATCTCCGAAGTGCAGGAAACGATTTACATTGCCTTCCTGCTGGTGGCGCTGATTATTTTCCTTTTCCTGCGCGACTGGCGCGTGACACTGGTACCGGTAATCGTTATTCCCGTCTCTCTTGTCGGCGCATTCTTCATCATGTACGTAGCCGGCTTTTCGATTAACGTATTGACGATGCTGGCAATCGTCCTGTCGGTCGGGTTGGTGGTGGACGACGCCATTGTGGTGGCAGAAAACATCTACATTCGCATTGAACGCGGCATGACGCCGATAGAAGCCGGTATCGAAGGCTCTAAAGAAATCTTCTTTGCCGTAATCTCCACGACGGTTACGCTGATTGCCGTCTTTATGCCGATTGTGTTTATGGAAGGAATGACCGGCCGGCTGTTCAAGGAGTTTGGCGTAGTCATCGCAGGCGCTGTGCTGATATCATCCGTCGTAGCGCTCACGTTTACTCCGATGTGCGCTACCAAACTGCTTCGGCAAAGAGAGCGGAAAAACCGGCTGGCCGCCGCTACCGAACCTTTTTTTGAAGGACTGAATCGCATCTACTCCGTATCGCTGGCGGCCTTTCTGAAGCGCAGAGTTTGGGTGTTTCCGCTGGTGGCGCTTCTCTTCTTTACCATATTTTACTTGTGGGGACAAATCCGCGCCGAATTGTCTCCGCTGGAAGACCGTTCGATGATATCCATCAATGCACGCGCTCCGGAAGGAGCTACGTTTGAGTTTTATCGCGATTATGCGTTGCAAATCGAACAGGTAGTCGATTCGGTCGTGCCCGAAGCGGTTGCAGTGGTGAACCGTTCCATGACGGGAGATGCCTTCGTGAGCGTCACGCTGTCGGACATTCGGGAGCGGGAGCGAAAACAGTCGGATATAGCCGAACAGCTCTCGACGCTGGTGCGGAAAAAAACCGACGCACGCGCTTTCGTCCAGCAACAGTCAACCTTCGGCGGACGACGGGGCGGTATGCCGATACAATACGTACTGCAGGCGACAAATATCGAAAAACTGCGCGAGTTCCTGCCCGAATTTATGCGTAAGGTCAGCGAAAGCCAGACGCTCCAAATGGCGGATGCGAACCTGAAGTTCACCAAGCCGGAAACGCACATCGAAATAGACCGCGACAAGGCAACCTTGCTTGGCGTCAGTACGCAGAATATTGCGCAGACCTTGCAATACGCCTTGAGCGGACAGCGGATCGGATATTTCTACATGAATGGGAAGCAGTATCAGATTCTGGGAGAAATCAACCGTCAGCAGCGCAATACGCCCTTAGACCTGAAATCCATCTACGTGCGCAGCAGTACCGGAAATATGATTCAGTTGGACAATCTGGTTACGCTGAGCGAGACCGTCGCACCGCCGCAGTTGTATCGGTTCAACCGTTTTGTTTCTTCCACCGTCAATTCGGGACTGAACAGGGGATACACCGTTGGGGACGGGCTGGAAGAGATGGATCGTATTGCTCGGGAAACGCTGGATGAAACATTCCGTACCGACCTGTCCGGAGAATCGCGGGAGTTTCGCGAGAGTTCATCCAGCCTGATGTTTGCCTTGATACTGGCCTTGTTGTTGATATACCTTGTGCTGGCCGCCCAGTTCGAGAGTTTTAAAGACCCGCTGGTGATTATGTTCACCGTTCCGCTGGCCATCTCCGGCGCGTTGATATTCATGGTAGCCGAGCACATTACCATGAATATCTTCAGTCAGATCGGTATCATCATGCTGATCGGACTGGTAGCGAAAAACGGAATTCTGATTGTGGAATTTGCGAATCAGCGTCAACACGCGGGACTGAGCAAGGCAGAAGCCATTCACTCCGCTTCCGTGCAACGCCTGCGTCCGATTTTGATGACCAGTATATCAACCATTCTGGGGTCGTTGCCGCTGATGTTTGCTTCCGGCGAAGGAGCAAACGGGCGAATTGCGATGGGCGTAGCCGTGGTCGGAGGCATGTTGCTCTCTACCTTCATGACGCTTTACGTTGTGCCGGCCATGTACAGTTTTATTTCTACCGATTTGCAAACTTCAAAAAAGAATCAATGAAACGGATATTCCCGATAATGATGCTGGCTGCGCTTCATGCCGGCCTTTCCGCACAGGAAGTTTTCAGCCTGAAACAATGTATTGAAACAGGACTGGAGCGGAATTATTCCCTCCGCATCGTACGCAACGAAGAGCAGACAGCGGCCAACAATGCCACGCCCGGTAATGCAGGTTACCTGCCAACGCTCGACATGAACGCAAGCCTCGGCGGAAACTCCTACAACTACAACAACCGCCTGACAAACGGCGCGACCGAAAAATCCACCGGCATACATTCGGAAACAGCCAATGTGGGACTGAATCTGAACTGGACGCTCTTCGACGGCTTCGGTATGCAGGCGGAATATGCCGGACTGAAGGAATTGCAACGGCTGGGCGAACTGAACACACGTATTGCAATCGAAGACTTCATTGCAAACATCGCGGGCGAATATTATAACTTGGTACGTCAGATCATCCGCCTGAAAAATCTCCGCTATGCCGTCAGTCTTTCCAGAGAACGTTTACGCATTGTCGAGGAACGTTATTTGATCGGTTCGGCCTCGCGCATGAATATGAATCAGGCACAAGTGGATTTCAATGCCGACAGCTCCCGGCTGTTCACCCAGTTTGAAACCTTACATGCCTCGCGCATCCGCCTGAACGAATTGATGGCGCTGGACGAAATAAACCGTCGTATCCGGATTCGCGATTCGGTTATTGACGTCAATACGCTGCTGGATGAAAAGATGCTGTGGAACAACACGCTCACTAATAACGCCACCCTGCTGGCGGCAGAACGAAACAGGACGCTGTCGGAACTGGATTACAGAAAAGCCCGTAGCCGCAACTATCCTTATGTGCGCCTGAATGCCGGATACGGATACACGGCCGACTGGATGGGAACAGGTGCAACAGACTTGCAGCGGCGATTGGGATTCAACTGCGGACTCACGGTTGGCTTCTCTCTTTTCGACGGAATGAACCGACGACGCGAACAGCGCAACGCCCGTCTCAAAATCAACAACAGCGAACTGCGCCGGCAAGAACTGGAACTC
Source organism: Bacteroidales bacterium (assembly GCA_031279795.1). Taxonomy (GTDB): domain Bacteria; phylum Bacteroidota; class Bacteroidia; order Bacteroidales; family WRGA01; genus WRGA01. The sequence continues at coordinate 6,030 of JAITHZ010000136.1, read as the reverse complement.
TCGCTCAAAGCCGACCATTCCAACCTGTGGATGGCTTATCGGAATAATATTGAATTGTGGGAGTTTGAAAAGGAAAATCTTGGCGTAGCCCAGCAGCATTACGCCATCGCGCTTGAGCGTTACCGGCTGGGCGATCTGGCCGGCATCGAACTGCGCGAAGCGCAAAACAATCTGCTGGAAGCCGAAGAACGTCGTTCCATTGCCGAATACAACATCAAACTCTGTGAAATCTCTCTGCTGCAACTGAGCGGCGAGATTCTGAAATATGTATATGTTGAGCAGTAATCCAGCCTTAATTATCAATTAAATATCTGTCAAACTGTTTCGGAACAAGACGCAAATCTCCATATCGAAAAATGAAAACAAGCCTGTCAACAGTATCAACCATACTTGTTATTGTTTTTTTTGTCGGCTGCAAACCTGTACATATCACGTTGACAAGTAGCGGAGAGCATGTGAAAGACGCCGTTATTCGCCATTCGATGCTGGATTTTTCGACTTCCTGTAAACTGTATAAACAAGATTCGATATTTGCGGTATCCTTTGTGGATTCCGTATACAGCCTCGCCTTTGATCGCGAAGCGTCCCGCTGGTATACGGATACATATCATGACGATTTAGTATTAGTAACCATCAGTCCACACCGTATTGCTACAGACGGTGATAGATGTTGCGACCAGTTTCTGTACACGGCTCAAACAACCGTTGGAAGCAAAGGAAAGTTGCCGTCGCGTCATATCGAAAAAGACGGAAAGCTGTTTTACTGGTGGGATAAAGAATTTCCCTTATCTGAAGAAATGATCGCTGTCTTGTGGAAATACAACCTTCTCTGCGACGACACAGCCGGGTGGATAGGTTTTCCTGATTTTTCAATAAATGAAAAACTGAAAGGCGCTCATTATTATTACTCCAGACAGAATCTGTCGACATATAAAAGGGTTGTAACAAATATCGCAGAAGGATATTATAAACCACCGAAATTGAAGTAACGGCGACACAAAAGATGCACACGAATTGTCGAAGTGTATCAGTGCGGTTTTTTTTGATTAACCCCAGCCTTTGCGAAATCCGCGGGCGGGACGTCGGCGCCGTACGAACGGAAACCTACAACAGGGATAAACTGCAAAGTGTTACGGAACTGGTGGAAAGCAATTGAGCGTTGAAAGTCGAAAATCACAAATGAATTGCTCAATAATTTATAAACAAAATAAACAGTACAAAAATGGAAATTGGAAACAAAATTAAAAGTATGCTGGTCAGCCGCCAAAAAGAGTGGCAGACCATTGAGGCCGAAAACGTGCCTCACGTAAAAGTATTGACAACTTGGATCGTGCCGCTGGCGCTGATACCCGCCATAGCCGCCTTTATCGGCTACGGACTGATTGGCTTCTCAGTGCTGGGGGCTCATGTCAGCTCCATCGGATGGGGGTTGCGTCAGGCAATCGTGCAGTACACGGCGATGCTCGGCGGAACGTATATCAACGCCTTTGTCATCAATGCGCTGGCGGAAAATTTCGAGACTGGGAAGGAGTTCGACCGCGCCTTTTCGCTGGTGGCCTAGGCCTGTACGCCGATCTTTGTCGGGGGCGTGTGCTACTTTTTGCCGTCGCTTTCGTGGCGGGCTTCGCTGGCGGGACTCTACGGTCTGTACCTGCTCTACACCGGTTTGAAGCCTGTGATGAAAACGCCTGCCGACAAGCAGACCCCCTATTTCGTCGTTAGCCTGATAGCATCCATCGTCGTCTCGGCACTCCTTTCATTTGTACTTGCGGCTATATAAGAGGGTAAATAGTCGTTCCTTAGGAACGATTATTTATGCTCACCTGATCTCTCGGGTTAAGACTTTCACTTATGATTTTTTTCATCCGACCCATCTGGAAAGGATTTGCAACTGTATTTATACTCTCCTGACCCCTCGGGAAAGGATTTGTAACTGTATTTATACTCTCCCGACCCCTCGGGAAAGGATTTGTAACTGTATTTATACTCTCCCGACCCCTCGGGAAAGGATTTGTAATCGTATTTATATTCTCCCGACCCCTCGGGAAAGGATTTGTCATTGTATTTATACTCTTCCAATCCCTCGGAGCAAGTCACGGGTGCAAATGTAGAAAATTCTTCGCAAACAACATCAATAAAAAACCGTTCTTTATATCTGAGTCGGTTTTCGCATGTAATTTGCTCACAACTTCCTTTTTGGATTGTGTTACTGTTTACATCTTTCTTTCGGAATAAATTACTCTAACAGTCCGTCCAATTCCAGATACGCAAACTGAATTTCATCGTTCATACTCATGAGTATCCGGTTGTTTTCGCTGTCATAGCAAAAGTCAATGATTGGGTATCCCGTTTCCAACGTCTGAATATAATCGCCGTTCATGTCGAAAACAAGAAATTTGGTCGAACGATTTACCTCCATGCCATTTCCTTTGTCTATCCAAGCTTCTCCTCCGGTATAGAGAGCAAGCAGTTTGTCGCCGCAAAAAATCGCTTTCTTATAGTAAGCCATTCTGTTCGAATTTCCGATCTCAAACTTTGGGCCGTAGATATTATACTTCAAATTTCCATCAAGACTGCAGATAGTCATCAAATCATTGTGATTATACCCCTCGACATATATCCCTCTGTTCATGGATACGGCAAAACAGATGCGCTTCTTTTTTTTTATTTTGGGATGCTCGTATTTCATTTTTACGATTTCTCCCGTTTGCATGTTCCAGCGAGCTATAGAAGGCTTAAAGTCCGAAACCCCAATCGGTTCTATAATCATACCGATACACAGGGGGTCACTGATATATTCATACGTGTTAGGAAACTGTCCTTCATTCATATTCATCTTGACGTCAGGCATATATAACAATGGATTAACAAGGATGCTGTCCAATTCATAGCTGAATATTTTATTTTTGCCATGATCGGAAACATACAATTTTCGACAGGCTTCGTTGATGCCAATATGCCCTATATTTGTAATCTCACGAGGTCCCTGACCTCTGGGTGCAGTACTGACTACATGTTCAAACGTATTCTTATTGAACAGGTGAATGCGTTCTTTCAGTGACATATAATCTCGAATAATCAGGTATTTGTCTATCATGTACAGGAACGCATGAAAACTGATCAGGGGTTCTTCTATCCTGATTTCTGTTATTTTTTCATGTACATTGACAACATTGTTACGTTTGTTTTGGTATTTTTCCGTTCCGCCGTTCTGTGTACAGCTACAGCAGGCGGCAACAAACAGCATGGATAAGAGTATCTTCATAACTTTTGTTGATTTATTGTTTCGTAATCATTCTCTTCAAAGAAAAGATGTTGCGCCATAATGACGCAACATCTCTAAATTAATTACATTTTTACTGCCACACATTAAAGGCTTCTTCATGAGGATGCCAGCCATAACAAATACAGAAACCTTCAGGAACTAAGCAACCGTTTGGACAAAGAGGATTTATTTCCTGGCCCAAAGCTTCGATATTCGCCAGCGCTACGTCCGACAAAGCCATCTCATTTCTGTTCTGGCTTACATTCCATGCAGCTACGGCTGCCATTACTGCGATGGCCATAAGGCCGAAAATTTTCTTTTTCATATCAAACTAATTTTAAATATATTTTCATTGTTAATCTTCCACCGCTATCCGAGTTACGCCTTTTTTTCTGAAACTTTGGAGATAATCACTGACCGGACGAACGCCGGACACCAAACATAAGTAACTCCATAACCTCAGTTGACAGACTTTAAGTCAAACCGGATGATTTGGGGATCGGGTATTTCCGCAATTGCCCACATAAGCGAATCGTCCGGCGAAACACACAAAAATTTACAGGAAATATCCAGTTCCATTTCCTTCCGCAGGTTTCCGCTCCAGTCATATATTCTCAGTTGGTTGGCCTCAAACATCTTTTCTTTATACTTACTGTAGGTTCTCCCGGAATACAGGAGATAAACATATTGATCTGTTGCATATAAGTCAACATAACCACGCATGTTTGTCGACTTAAAAGGAGCGCTGATTGCCGTTCCCTGTTGATTGGGAACATATTCGGCGAAACGGTTTTCTATCTTTTTTATCAGCCGGATATCGTTTTCCTCTATGTCATAAAAATAAATAATGTCTGCCGAAGAGGCGGCGTAGACAAACTTTGTGCACGACAAATTGGTTCCGAATCTTCCCTGATAGGCCATTGCCCGTATCCGGTTATCAATATTTCTTTCTGTAGCATCTTTGTAAGGATATTCGGCAAATGACTTGATTTGTACTCCCGACGAATCAAGCAGCGTGAACATCGCATCGGGATAAATGCCCATTCCAACATACTGCCTGCAGGCTGTCTTGAAAATTAAAAAATGAAGTATTGAATCAAACGACAGGCTTTTCACTGTTGGCAGCGTGTCTGGATTCAATAAGATTTCAAAAAAGCGCTTGAGCCTGACATCATAACTGCATATCAAACTGTCGGAAACATATTGCAGGGAGAAGGGATGAATAAAGTCATTCGGGCCTTGTCCCTTACGTCCAAACCGATAAATGGAATCAGGCGTATGTATGCTCTGTTTATAAAAGAATGTCTCACCTCCTCCATGATCTATTCCGATAATATGATCCGTCGTGGCAATCATATATCCACCTGTGCCGATAAACAAGTCATTCTGATAATTTTCCAAATGTGCGAGTTTCATTATCGCAGCCTTTTTATTTGAGGATGTACAGGCGGATAAAAAAAGAACTACAAACAAGTATAACAATTTATTATTACCCATTTTTAAAGATGTATTATACATAAGATTTACCTGAAAGTCTTCCCCGTTTCATTTTTGAGTACCGGCTCAGACTTTCAGGTTTCAATTAATTATACAGTTATAAAATATAGAGGATATCCAATAACAAAATATCCATCACTATATGTGGCACATATATCTGAGGAAGTACATGCACAAAAAACAAAATCAATTTCACTGGCTAAAGCCTCTATATTTTCTAAATTCAAAGATATAGAATCATCTTTAGTACTGTGATTGATGTTGATAATTGAAAATATAGTTACAAATAAAACTATACATACTAAAACTGTCTTTTTCATAACTTTAAAGTTTAAGCTTGTATTAAAATCATCTTTGTACCAAAGCATCCATCTCCAACCGAAGAATCAAACCAACATAAATCAAATGAAGTGAAATGACAGAAACTGCATGGGCGATCATTTTCAGTTGCCAGCGCTTCTATATTCTCCAATACCACATTACTCAAAGCCATTTCATTTTTGCTTTGACTTACATACACATTCCATGCAGCTACGGCTGCAATCATCATACACGCGGCTATGCCGCAAAAAACTTTTTTCTTCATCTGTTTATTTTCGGTTTTCCGTTATCAACTAAACTCTTTTTGGGGTTTATTCTTAACTATTCCCCTGCGGGTTAGTCGTTACAGGTGCAAATGTAGAAAATTCTTCGCAAACAACATCAATAAAAAACAGTTCTTTATATCTGAGTCGTTTTTTGCATGTAATTTGTTTACAACTTTCTTTTTGTTTCGTGTTTGCATTCTTTTTTCGGAATAAATTACTCTATCAGCCCGTCTAATTCCAAATACGCAAACTGAATTTCATCGTTCATACTCATGAGTATCCGGTTGTTTTCGCTGTCATAGCAAAAGTCAACGATTTGGTATCCCGTTTCCAGCGTCCGGATGTAATCGCCGTTCATGTCGAAAACAAGAAATTTGGTCGAACGGATTGTCTCCATACCCTTTCCACGATCTACCAACCACTCGCCACCGGTGTAAAGCATAAAAAGTTTATTTCTACAAAAGACCGCCTTCGTGTAATAAGATATTTTATTCGATTTCCGGCTGTCCCAATTCGGGCCGTAGATGTTATACTTCAACTCTCCGTTCAGACTGCAAATGGTCATCAGATCATGATGAAAATAACATTCGACATAGATTCCAAGTTCCGGAGATGCCGCAAAGAATGTCCGCTTTTTCTCTATGGCAGGATGCTCATATTTCATCGGCATAACCTCTCCCG
>JAITHZ010000131.1 GCA_031279795.1 Bacteroidales bacterium | reverse complement strand
CATGGGCGAAGATCAACTGTTTTCCATTCAGGCAATTCGACAGGCCAAAACGCTCGCGTATACTCCATGGTTGATTCATCACTACCATATTCGCAACAATTCGGCAATGGATTCTTTTTCCTATCAACGTGCTATCAGTCAGCTTGAAACTGCTGCTGAAATAAAGAAAATTTTGGATAATGCGTCCGATATCTCTGAAGCAGAAATTTTATTTTATAAACGATATATTAATCTTTTTGTCATCTACCAGTATTTCGACTGCATGCTGCGAAAAGACGATAAACGCAACTTGTTGAAAATAATCAAAAAAGACTTAAAACATTACCATCTCAACAAATTATATCCGATTCCGCTATACAGAACTGAAAGAAGTAATGTTACTATATACAATCGCAGTATCACCCTGTATTTTTATTACATTCGGATAAAACGCGGTTTGGCAAAAATGATAAAACGTACTGATTATGAGTAACGAACAGCCTTACATATCGGTTATTGTGCCGGTTTATAATGTAGAAAAATATGTTGAACAGTGCCTTCATTCACTTCTTCAACAAACGTTGAACAACGTTGAGTTGATCGTTGTAATTGACGGTTCGACCGACAACAGCGAAGCAATCGTTCGAAAACTTGCCGGCGAACCTGCCATCGGAAATGCTTTTTCGGATAATGAACTTGAGACCAGTCCGTGCAAAAAAACAGCCCCTTTGCGGGAAAAATTTGCAAACATGACAGTTATCAAAACAGAAAACCATGGATTGGCAGCCGCTCGAAACGAAGGTATTCGCCATGCTTCCGGCGAATATGTTGCATTTATTGACAGTGACGATTGGGTAGAGACCGACATGTTTGAAGACATGTATGGGCTGGCAAAAACATACGACGCCGACATTGTTGCCTGCAATTTCCTGTTCGATTGCGAAGACGGCCCGCATGATGTGCAACCCGGCATGCAGTCGAAATTCATCACCGATATGGACGATGCCATCCACGACATCCTCCTGTCGAGAAACATGAACAACTGTGCATGGAACAAGCTGTTTCGCCGGTCGCTGTTCGACAACACAGCTATCCGTTTCACCGAAGGTCGCTATTTTGAAGACCTTTTTCCAATGCTGCAATGGGTTAGCCATTCATCCCGTATCTATCTGACTAACAAACCATATTATCATTATCGTCGCATACGGAACAATTCAATCACCGGTAGATTTTCCAGAAAGCATATTGGCGATTATGTCTATTTAGTGAACGTTGTTCATAACTGGTTAATTAGCAATGATTTATTAGACAAATTTCGAATAGAATTTTCAACATGTGCTTTCCGCATTTATAATCAATTGATGTTCAATGTATTTTTTATGAACATCAAAAAGCGCTATCCTTATTATTACCATCTGACAACGGCGTTGCCGGTAAACCGTTTTTTTACACGCAACACCGTACTAAATACCGAAAGCAACAAATTTATCCTGATCTCGCTGCTGGGACAAATGAATAAATGTCGAGCAGGACGATGGATTTCTTTCTGTATCATGAGTTTTGTTTGTGCAATATTGAAAAAATTAAGACATTAAATTAAATGAAAAAGGTATTGCTGGTTTTTGGCACCCGTCCGGAAGCTATCAAAATGGCGCCGTTAGTCAAGGAATTTCAGAAACACCGAGATGTCTTTGAAACTAATGTGTGTGTTACGGCGCAACACCGCCAGATGCTTGATCAGGTTTTGCATTTTTTTGATATTCAGCCCGATTATGATTTGAATCTGATGCGCCCCAGACAAAACCTTTACCAGCTGACAGCCGATGTGATAACAGGATTAAAGCCTGTTATTGAAGAATTTGCACCCGATTATGTCTTTGTTCACGGAGATACGACAACTTCCTCATTCGCCGCCCTGTCAGCCTTTTATGCCGGAGCAACAGTCTGCCACGTCGAAGCAGGATTGCGAACATGGAACAAACAGGCGCCGTTTCCCGAAGAAATGAATCGCCAAATCACCGGACGACTTGCCGACCTGCACTTTGCACCGACAGAAGCGGCTAAACAAAACTTGCTGGCAGAGAATACGAAGGAAACATCCATTTTCGTAACAGGTAATACGGTAATCGACGCCTTGCTGTATGCTGTGGAAAAACTGAAAACCTACACCGATAGCGAAATCGAAACCTTACAGCAATCCCTTGACCTTTCGAAACGGATCATTCTTGTCACCGGACATCGCCGCGAAAATTTCGGCGAAGGTTTTGTCCACATCTGCAATGCATTGGCACAAATTGCCAATGAATATCCCGATGTGGAAATTGTGTATCCCGTGCATTTGAATCCGAATGTGCAAACTCCTGTCTATTCATTACTTAACGGACGAACGAATATCAAGTTAATCAATCCGCTGGCTTATCCGGCGTTTATATGGCTGATGAACAGAGCGTTTATCATTCTGACCGACAGCGGAGGCATTCAGGAAGAAGCGCCAAGTCTGGGAAAACCGGTGCTGGTAATGCGCGAAACAACCGAACGCCCCGAAGCCGTTGACGCCGGAACAGTAATTCTGGTCGGAACCGACAGAACGAAAATTGTGCGCGAAACAGCACGTTTGCTCAACGAACCCAAGTATTACGAAAGTATGACAAAAATTCACAATCCCTACGGCGATGGAAAAGCCGTAAGCAGAATTATTCAACTATTATTGTAATATATTAATTATGAACAAGATACTTTATTTTTCGCATGTTCCATGGAACTGGATTAAACAGCGTCCGCAGTTTATTGCCGAAGAATTGTCTCAACATTATCAGGTTGATATTTTTCAGGAAAAGGCATATGTAAGCAATTTGGTCTCCGGCAGCGTTTCTAAATTGAAAATCATTACCTTATTTCGGTTGCCACTGAACAGAATTTCCATCATTCGCCGTATAAACGCTTGGCTGATGAAACGCCAATTGCGTCCGAAAATCGCTGAATATGATTACCTTTGGTTTACCTCGCCAACGTTGTACCGCAGTGTTCAGAACATTATTCCCCGAAAAATTAAGGTTATTTATGACTGCATGGACGACATACTGGCTTTTCCGGCTATTCAAAGCGACCCTGTTTGGAAAAAAGAAATGCGAAAAGCAGAAAAAGAGATGATTGGCCGAGCAAATGCCGTATTCTGTACGTCGGAACATTTGAAGGAAAAACTGATGGCTCGCTATGGTTCAGAAAGCGACGAAATAACGGTAATTAACAATGCACTAAATATTTACAATAACATCCATGCAGAAACATTGCCCGATGAAATAGCCACAGCCTTCGATTCGGGAATTAAAAACCTGACTTATATCGGAACTGTTTCGGCGTGGTTTGATTTCGAAACTGCGCTGCAAGCGTTGAACATGTATCCAGATTTGCATCTGTATCTGTTTGGCCCAACCGAAGTGGATATTCCTCGTCATGAGAGAATTACGCATTTCGGCCCCATTCGGCACGAACAGGTCTACGCTGTTATGGAAAAAGCTGGCGCACTTATCATGCCCTTCAAACTGAACGATTTAATTCTGTCGGTAAATCCTGTAAAACTTTACGAATACATTTATTGTGGAAAAATTACCATTGTCAGAAAATATGGCGAAACATCTGTTTTCGGCGATTATGTGTATCTGTATGATAATGCCAGCGAATTTATCAGCCTGGTTGATAAATACATGCGTAACGAATTGACGCTAAAGCAAACACCGGAAACCTGCCATCAGTTTGGGATGGACAATTCGTGGGAAAAACGGGTGGATAAAATTCGTGAAAAACTGCCACAAGTTACGTTTGCAAACCCCGACAACATCCGGATTTCATCCAATACCATCGTACTGAATGAAAAAAGCTACATCGACGGACTGGTGCAAAACCTGCTGGACGCCAATATGGATGAAATCGTGTTCCTTGACGGAGGCAGTACCGACGGTACCTACGAATTGCTGCTGGAATATGAGCGAAAATACCCCAATCGCATCGTTGCCATCCGCTGGAAACAGCCGGATAATTCCGTCTTTGGCGATGCTTTTCGCGAAAGTGTTCGCCGAAATGTACAGAAAGATGCCAGCACAGGCGATTATATTCTTATAATTGATGCTGACGAACGTATTAACCTGGATTTCAAGCAACATATTACGCTTTCCCCGGCCAGCATCGCCACGCCATGGCTGCAGTTCTGGGGCGACAAAATACGCGTAAACACAGCCGACGACGCTGTCTGGTATCCGGGGTATCGCGTACGTTTCATGCGAAATGTACCGGAACTTCGTTTCCAGCAGTATTCCAACCTTGGCATCCACTACAACTTCGCTCAACGTGGCCATCGCCTGATTTTTGGCTTCACGCGTTCGTCGATGTGGCAAAAACTGTTTGCTGCCTATAATCGTTTGTGGGGATTTTCGTATGTAATCAATGAAAAAATTATTATTTATCACCTGCATTATCAAAATTTGAATCTGTTCAAGATAAATGATTTACGAAAAGATGAAAAAGATTTTGAAATTATTGCCGTAAATAATCCGGCAGAAGGATTGGCATATCGTCTGGACAATCAACAAATTTGCTGCTTAAATTCAGAAATTCAGCCTGAATTGAAAACATTCATGGAAAAATACAGAAGAAATTAAATAAAAAATAAATCAAATTATCATTTAAACGAATGCGACAAAAAAAAATATTAGTAACAGGAGGCGCTGGCTTTATCGGCTCTCATCTGTGCAAACGGCTATTAGACGAAGGAAATGAAGTTATCAGTCTGGACAATTATTTCACAGGGTCCAAAAGAAATATTTCTCATTTATTGAACAATCCTTATTTTGAGGCAGTCAGGCACGAC
>JAITHZ010000112.1 GCA_031279795.1 Bacteroidales bacterium | reverse complement strand
GTAAGTATCGAAGTTCAGCAATAGTTTCTTTTTTTTCAAATCTTTGTGAATAGCGGTATTCGGACCGAAAGACGGCCATACCGATATAGCCACATGTGCATTCAGACCGTGTATATCCTCCACCATTTGCTTTGGGTTGGGGAAGGCCGGATTTCCGAATTCGACAGCGTTCCAATGCGTGTTATCGGTACTCCAGTATTGCCAGTCCTGAACAATGCCGTCCAGCGGAACGCCCAGCGCCCGATAACGTTCGACAGTTTCGACTAATTCCTTCTGGCTTGCATACCGCTCTTTCGACTGCCAGTAACCGTGCGTCCACAAAGGATGAAGTGGCGCCTGTCCCGTCAACTCGCGCATACAGGCAACAACACCATCCATCGTTCTTCCCCAGAGAAAATAATACACCATGCCGTCGCCCGCTTCGGATGTGAACGTCAGCCCGTTTGGGCTGTCTACAAACCGTGTTGCCGAAGAATTATCCCAAAATACGCCATATCCTTTAACAGACTGAAAAAACGGAATGGCTATTTTCATGTTCTCCTGACGCAGCAGCAACGAATCGCCGCGACGGTTCATCCGCCCTTCCTGCTGCTGCCCCAGTCCGTAAACCGGCTCTTGTTTATCCAGCAAAAAGGTTTGGGAAAGATGTGAATATGTTTTTTCGCTTAACAGCGGACTGCCGTCTGACGCTGCAAAAGCAATGTTGCCTGTCAGCAGGTTGAGGCTTACTGCCAAGTCTTTGCTTTTCAGCAGTACAACATTGCTGCTTTGAGAAAGTTCAAAACATTTATTTTCAGGTTGTTTTATTACTGAAAAACTTTCGTCCCGAAACGGCTTCCCCGCCGGATATTTGCTAACGCGAACAATCTGTGGCGAATAAAACCGGATTTCGAGGTTCGTGCCGCCAATCGTGGCTGTCACCCCATGAGGCGTCTGTTCATACGCATGTCCCGATAAAAAACAGGAGATCATGCTAATCAATATCGTTATTTTTTTCATTTTTTGTTTTGTGTTAATTTCTTTTCAAATTCGTAGGGCGTGGCGCGCAACGCCCCTACACGTTTGTATAACAAGGGTCACCTTCTAATTCTTAATTCTTAATTCCTAATTCCTAATTCTTAATTCTTAATTCTTAATTCTTAATTCTTAATTCTTAATTCTTAATTCATGAAGGGCGCGATAAATCGCGCCCCTACGATCCCAACGAAGGCTTAAACATCCCGTTGTCTACGCGTAATTCGTAATTCCTAATTCCTAATTCCTAATTCCTAATTCCTAACTGACCATCGTTTCGGAATAGATCAATGTCGCTTTTTGGATGGCCGCTTTCAGCTCTTTGCCAGGCGTAAACCGAATATTCAGGTTTTGAATGTTGTTGGCGTTTACGTCATCTTTTGTTACGCTTGGATTGCTGTTGCACGTCAAATGGAACGAACCCCAATCTCCCAGTTGCACGCTGTGTCCATCTAATAACAGACGCACCAGGATTTTCTCAAACTGTGACAAAGCCATTTCCGCCTCTTTGTGGTTGAGCGTGGTTTCGTCGGAAATCTGTGCAGCTACCTCTTTTTCCCCGACTTGATTGATCGTTTTCAATATGGCGTACCATTTTTTTGCCGCCGAGGGATTCATCGGGTTCCCTCTTTCTACTTTGTTATAAAACACTGGCATAATAGATAATTTAAATAATTAAATAATTAAATAAGAAACCTCTTGTAATTGCCCTTATTTTCTAAATGAGGGAATAAGGGAGAAGTTAATATTCCTTTTCAGCTACTAAGGGAACTCGAATAAATAAGGGTTTCGTAATTTGCAATCGGAACTCTGAATATTCGCGTTTGGAAATCCGAATATTCGCATCCGAAACTCTGAATATTCGCGTTTGGAACTCTGAATATTCGCATTCGGAACTCTGAATATTCGCATTCGGAACTCTGAATATCCCTTTCAGCTACTAAGGGAGCTAAAAAAATAAGGGTTTCGTAATTTGCAATATATCAAAGAACAATTATCGTAATTCTTAATTCCTAATTCTTAATTCCTAATTCTTAATTCCTAATTCTTAACAGAACCTGACCCTCCCCAAAGGGGAGGGAGCGTGCGTCATTCCAACGTTTGTACGTTTGTATAACAAGGGACGCCTTCTAATTCTTAATTCTTAATTCCTAATTCTTAATTCCTAATTCCTAATTCCTAATTCTTAATTCTTAATTCCTAATTCTTAATTCTTAATTCTTAATTCCTAATTCCTAATTAATTCTCACCGTTTGTCGCAGGTGAATATCGCGGGACGAACTGCCGACCATGATTTCAAAATCGCCGGGTTCGACTGTTCGTTCCATGTTTTTATCTATGAGCGAAAGGTGTTCGGGCGTCAATGTGAGGGTGACGGTTTTTGTTTCGCCAGCTTTGACGAAGACTTTGGCAAAACCTTTCAGCTCTATCACCGGTGTTTCCACGCTGCTCACCAGGTCGTTTACATACAGCTGCACTGTTTCGACGCCGTCGACATTGCTTGTGTTGCGTATGTCAAGACTGACGGACAAATTGTCGCGTACGGTCGGGCTAGCAGGCTGGATGTTCAGGTGCTGGTATTGAAAGCGGGAATAGCTCAATCCGTAGCCGAACGGAAAAAGCGGCTCGGCCTGCCCGCTGATGTATTTCCTGTGAGACGATGGCTTGCGCGAATAATACATGGGCAGCTGCCCCTGCGAGCGGGGAAAAGTAACTGCCAGCCGTCCAGACGGGTTGTACTGTCCCCAGAGAACGTCGCAAATAGCCGTCCCTGCAGCTTCACCTCCGAACCAGCATTGCAGAACGGCTTGGGACATTTCGCTCAGTTGAGTCAAAATCAGCGGACGTCCGGTTATCATTACAGTAATCACCGGTTTGCCTGATTTGGCAGCTGCTTTCAGTATTTCCAAATCCATTGCATGTGGATTCAGGTCGCATTTGTCGCGACTTTCGCCCACTTCTTCCTGCGCTTCGCCCATTACGAGAACAACTGCATCCGATTTCCCTGCCGAACGGGTAATGTCGGCATACAGACCAAGCGATTCGACTTGCGTCAGACGCCATTTCAGCCATACGCCCGCATTGCCTCCCGTTTTGGCGTATTCGATCCGGAACGGAACGGGTTTCCCTGCTTCCAGCCGGATTGTTTTCCGCGCACCTGTGTCTTTCCATTCATCGCTCCAGTGATCAAAAACAAGCTGGTCGTTGATGTACATACGACTGTAGCCGGCTGCGCGAAAATCCATTTCATACATATTGGCGGACGGCGCGGTGAGGTAGCCCGACCAGCGGACAGAAAAACTGTCGGGGCTGATTCCGGGCGCCGGACTCAGGTTGTGCCAGTAGGGATTCAGGTTGGCGTCGATGGTGGTATAGGCGGGGTTGCCTTCTAAACGGGGGTTGTTGAAATATTCCACCTTTAATCCGTTTTCCGAAGTATTGAGGCTGGGCGACAGGAAAGCCGGAAGAATTGAAGAAAAGCGGTCGGATACTTCGCAGTTGATATAGTCGATGGCGAGCGACGGTCCGAATTTTTCGCGCATGGCTTCGTAGACGGAAACTGCTTCGGCGCCAGCTGGAGAATAACCGCCGGTGTATGTTGAGGTTGCAAGATTGCCTGTTAAGGTGATGCGCATGCCGCCGTCGACTGGTGGGAGGGGCAACACGCTGTTTTCGTTTTTCAGCAGTACGATTGACTGCCGCGCTGCTTCCAGAGCAAGCGCCTGATGTTCTGCACTGTGCAGTGTTCGTTCGACGAGCGTTTCGTCAATATACGGATTATCGAACAGACCGAGCATGAATTTAACACGCAGGATGTTTTTTACTGCCCTGTCCAAGTCGTTTTGCGGCAGTTTCCCGTTTTTGACTGCCTCCACAATTGTGTGTTGAAATTCGCTGTAGGGAAAATCGTAGAACTGCATGTCCAATCCTGCGGAAAGGGCATTGGTAATAGCTTCTTCGGCATTAGTGGCCGTACGGTGGGTTGTTATCTGTTTTTTAATAGCGCCCAAATCGGTAACTACGCATCCGTCGAATCCCCATTCGTCGCGGAGGACTGTGGTGAGCAGCCAGCTGTTTGCGACGCTCGGAACGCCGTCCATTTCGTGGTAAGCTGCCATAATGCCTTTCGCGCCGCCTTCTTTCACGGCTTTTTCAAAGACATACAGGCCAGTGGAACGGGCTTCGCGTTCGCCGATATGCACGGGGCCTTCGTTGCTTCCATTTTCGGGCGAGCCGTGCAGCGCAAAATGTTTCGGTTCGGCTATCACGGCATTGCTATCCGTCAGTCGCGCTCCCTGCAAACCCTTGATGAGATGCACGCCCATGCGTGATGCGAGATAGACGTCTTCGCCAAATGTTTCTTCTACACGTCCCCAGCGGATTTCGCGCGCCAGGTCGAGGTTAGGCGCCAATACGAAGTGAACGCCATGTGCACGCGCTTCCGTTGCTATGGCGCGTCCTATGTTGTAAATCAGGGTAGTATCCCATGTTGAGGCATTTCCCTGCGGAATGGGAAAAGTGGTTGCGCCTGCGCCCTGGTATCCGTGCAGCGCTTCTTCAATAAACAGCAACGGGACGCCCAGCCGGGTGTTTTCCACCGAGCGCCGCTGCAGCCGGTTGGACAGAGCGGCCGTTTTGGGATACAGATCGTGAACAGCGCCAATGTTCATGGCGTCAATATAAAGCCTTACACGCTCGTCCGACAGTGTTTCTGAATCTTCCAGGATATCGTTGGCGGCGAGCATGTCCAATTGCGCCGCTTTTTCTTCGAGCGTCATGCGTGCAAGAAGGTCGTCAACCCGTTTTTCTATCGACAGGGAAGGGTTTTTATAGGCAGGCGTCTGGTTGCATCCTGCCAATATGAGAAAAAAGTAACAGGCAAAGGGCAAAAGGCAAAAAGCCTTTCGCCTTTTGCCCCTTTGCTGGTTTTTGTTGGGATTGCACGCCATTATTGAATGATTAATTGCTTTGCAAAAGTTTTATCGCCAATGGTCACTTTCAGAACATAAATGCCTGGAGCTACTCCATCGACTGGGAAGAAATCCTTAACAAGAACCGACCGGTTAAACAAATCTTTCACATACTGGCCGCTTGTGTTGTACAGTACGCCTTGCGCTTGTCCGCTTAACGAACCAAAATTGATCTGGAGCAAGCCATTTGCCTTCACCACGCCCGGAAGTATGATTTCTGCCGACGGTTTGACCTGTTTGATGCCGGTAGTCAATGGATACGGGTCGGGCGTTTTGGGCGCTGGTATTTCCATTTCGCCTACAACCGACTGAATAGCGCCCGCAAAGATGCTGCCGTCTTCTTCTCCTGGTTCGCGTTCTGTGCCAAACTGGTCGTACAGCGCGCCGGATTCGTCTTCCAACAGCGCGGGATCGCCCAATCCTGCCGTTTCTGCATCAGACTTCAATGTAAGGTAGGATACCGAACTCAAGGCTGACTGCGCTAATCCTTGCCGATTGGCTGCCGTATGCTGGAAATCGGCGTCCCAATAGATTCCCGACACATCTTCTCCGTACAGATAATTCGCTCTGTCATCATATTCGCCAAGTGTCGACAGAGTGTATATATTCTGATTATCCTGGGCGGAAACCTGTGCTGCGCCGTTGTAGTGAATATTTCCGATAAACGAATTTTTAATAACGCACTGCTTCATCTGGTCGGCATTCTGACCATTAAAGCCAATATCGCCGGAACCGTTGTTACCGCCATCGGCTCCTAAGGCAAAGTTATGGACAAAGATCGAATTGTAAATGTCGAGCGCAAACGCCGGCTGATGAACGCGAACGCCGGCAAAGTTCCAGTCGTTCCCTCCTGGGCGCGTGTTTCCTGCAAATGTAACATTAACAAATTTGTTAGAGACAAAATCACCAGGCTGGAAGAACAGACCGACACCGTCGCCATTGCCCAAATTGTTTATAATTGAGGTGTTTATAAACGTCAGGGTAGTAGTTCCCATAGCAAACACAAGCGCGCCATGGCTGGTGGCCGAGTTAGCGTACAGGCTGGAATTTTCGAAGTAGATGGTCGCGTCGTTGCTGCAAACAATTGCGCCGCCACCGGCTCCATCAAGCGTGCTTTCGGGATCGACTCGTGCGCCTGCTTTATTGTTTTTAATATCGCACATGTAAAAACTGATTTCGCCACGGAAAAACGAGAACGCGCCACCGCGATTTTCACCGTTGCCTTCCGGCGTTGTATTGTTCTGGAAGGTGCTGTAGGCTATTTCTACTACCGGACGGTCGCCATCGGGCCCTCGCACTGCAAGAGCGCCACCTCTTCTTTCGGAAGAATTGCCGTCGAACACGCAGTTGTAGATTTTCACGTAGGTTTCTTCTTTCGTTCCTTCAATGGTCATTGCGCCGCCGTCGCCGTCACCAATCATTTTGTTGTTAATAAACCGGCAGGAATAAAATTCAGCTTTTGAATTTTGAATCAGAATGCCACCGGCAGAACCATCGGCCAGACCATCGGCAAACGTAATTCCCTGGAATTTGGCGTTTGCGCCTGCCTCAAGGGCTAAAAGTCGCGTGGCCCCGTTGCCTTTCAACTGTGCGTTGTTTTCGCCGATAAAAGTCAACTCTTTGGCAAAGGTAGCTGTAGCAGCAACAGTTACTGTGCCGTTGATTATGATTTTATCGCCAATAGCAGCCACTTCAACTGCCTTTGCTGTACTCGCCAACGCCGCTTCCAGCGTAAGTCCATCGTTTGTATCGCTTCCTGCGGCCGATACATAGAGCGTGTTTTGCGCGCTCACACAGGCGGCTGCGCCAAGCATTGCTGCAACTGCCAATGTTTTCAAGTAAGAATTTGTTTTCATAAAATTTAATTTTAAATCAGAATAAAAAAATAAAAAGTAAATAAAAAATAGTTATTGACAGTCAACTCAACTGAAGTCGACCAAAAATTATAACATGTTGCCCGAAGGCGGCATTACTCCACAGCAATCCTTGTAAGGACAGGCAACAACACTGGGGCATTCGATTTCGTCGTTAGGGGCAATTCTACGCAGGGCTAATGACATAGCCCTTTCAAGGCTTTTCGGGATTAATGCACGCTATCGCCATCACAGAGTCAACTGTCAATATTTTTTCAAAGAACAATCATTTCAATTTTCGGACTGTTGAAATCCGCTAAACCGTTCAATCTCTTTACCTGTACGCTTTTCGGTTGTCCGCTGGCTTACTCCAGCTTGAAGAATTTTCGCGTGTATTCCAGATAGAGTTCGCCGAATCCTTTGTATCCGCCGTTTGCAACATCGCCTTTGTCGGGAGCGTCGACGGTCGGTTCCAGGTTGCTGCCGATGCGATAATTATTCCACGAATTGATAATCACAATCCGGCTCTTTCCTACATTCCGCTTTGCGACATTCGCCAGATTCCAGTAGACATTATCTTTTGTCGCGCTGGTATCATAACAACGGTGCAGAATAATCGTCGAACTTTTCGGGTCGTTGGCATAGTTGTCATAAGCCGCTTCGATGCACGGTATGTATTCGCGTCCGATACTGGTCATTCGCACTTGCCAGTAATTGAAATTAAAGTCCATAAACGAATAGTATCCGTAGAACCGGTCGTAGGAGTTGGTTGTCATATTGTTGTTGTACAATGCATCGAATATCGCCGTAGTGTCGCCACGTCCGTCATAAGGTTTCTTGCTGTCGGGTGGAAATCCCCACTTCTCCGGCGATGTCCATCCGCCCCCAAGTTCGCCTATTATCCATAACGTTCCGCCTGATTTTGTCTTTACATATTCCCGCATCTTGGCCACAAAAGTGGAAGCGTACGGAATATCGGCTCTGTTGGTGAAATTGTCACTGAACACCATCACCGGATTGCCATCGGCGCCTTTGTAATAGAGATTTTTGCTCATCAGATTCACGTACAGCGAATCTACATCCCTGTATGTAGAATCCAGGCGTGCTGGCATATACAGCAGGGTGTCTTTGGCGATGCCGAAACGATGCCCCGGATCGTAATGAACCACCAGTTTGGGGTCTCCCTGCTGGTAGCTTCTTTCATACTCCCACAAGAGCGTATCCGAACCATGTCCGTTCCAGTTGATGATAAAGAAATCAATACCGGCTTTTTTGCCGTAAGCCAACTGTTGGACAATGACTTGCGGATCTTTACGCCAGCTGTATTCCCCAAAAATTGATCTGCCTGTATAGGGGATAACTTTTGAGAGTTTGTAATCGTACCAATAGCCCGTATCGACTGATTCGTAACGCGCGCCAACTACATAATTCTCTGTAACAGGAACATACGGCACTTCGTAATAATAATTTTCCGTCGGGAACTGATATACATCCGGTTTATCCTGACAGGCTATCATCAAAACAACCTGCACTGCCAAAACTCCCCAACTAAGATATGTTAATTTTTTCATATTATCGTGTTATTATTTCATTATTAATATGTTCTCGGCATATTTGGCCATACGTCTCCAATGATTGGATAATGGAGATAGTTCGTTGGATCGGTCAACGCCTTTATGTCCTTGC
>JAITHZ010000108.1 GCA_031279795.1 Bacteroidales bacterium | reverse complement strand
GGTATATCAGTCGCATTAAATACAACACTTCCATTTATCGTCAACTCCGTTATCTCGGATGCATCTTTCCCAGCATCTGCCAGCGCTTGCGCCTTTTCATTTGCGAAATCTCCAGCTGTTGTGTGGACTATCGTAAGATCCTGCGCCATTAATCCTGTGTTCCAACACAATGTCACCAGGATGATACTTGCTGCTATTACATACTTTTTCATGACTTAATGTTTTTAAGAAAAATTTTTTTTTGGTTTTTGAATAAATAAATGCTGCATCCGAATACTGAAAGCCGACTGTCAACAGGGTAGGGTAGGGGACTTTGGGAGTTGCGGTGCCTGGCTTGCCCCTAAGCCATACGTTCAGCAACTCCCGTTCTTGTCCTCCCAGTCTTTACTGTCCTTCTCTTACAGAGGCGGACAGGTTTTCAGTACAGAATGATCGCGCTTATTTGCTTGCAAACGGTTAGAAAAGGATTACCTTTTTCGAATCGTTTACTTGGTCGTTATTCACCTCAACGATCAGGATGCCGCCTGGCACTTCCAGTTCCGAACGGTGAATGTTCACTTCTTCGGCTACGCTGGCTCTGTAGATGCAGCGGCCGTCCACCAGATAGATTTTCAGATTCAGCGGTTTGCCCGTGAGGTTTTTCACCGTCGCCACCTCGCCGTTGCTGGCCAGGCTGTACAGGCTGTTGGCTGCAATGCCAGCCAGTCCGCTGCTCGAAGGAAATTCAAAGGAACCAATGTCTTTCACTCCGCTTACGGCTACGCCACGAATGTCGGTCGCAGGGATGTATTCCTTGTCGAAACCTTCCTTGCCGGCTGTGCTGGAAAGTCCTTTGTCGATCAGCGGGCTGCTTGCGTCGGTAATCGGCAGGTAAGTTACATACGAACCGGCGTTTTCGGTATACATTGCCATCTTGAGTTTGGCGATATCTGAACCTACAAACAGCTGGTTGCCGTATTGTGTCCGTTCTGAATAGAACTGTACATCGTCTACATTGACCATCTCGCCAACCACCGCATTGTTCCAGGCAATAAACGGGTCGCGCGCGTCCGTTCCAGACTGGAAGTAAATCGTGTAGTTGTCTTTGTTGTAGAACACATTGTTTACCATACGTAAAATACCGTCGAAGCGTATGAAATCGCCAACCATCAGCGCTTTTGAATTGTAAAACGTGTTGTTGATAATGTTTGCTTCCAGCGCGTAGTAGTGTTTAAAGAGAGAAACTTCTGCCGCTTTTTCGCCGCCTGTCAGCGTAGAGCTCGCGCCGGCGTTAATATTACCTTTAAAGAGGCAGTTAGTTAATTCAAAATACTTCACATTGGTAAATCCGTTCGCTATTCCTCCGGCTGGGCCAGTCTTGTCTTCCGACGCACGGTACGCGTGTCCGAGAGAAATCACTTCTCCATGCGTATCGGTATGCGACTGATTTTCGGTGAAAGCGCAATTGCGAATAATCAGCGAACCGGCGTTGTCTGTGGTTGCGGGATAGGGGCCGGAAAACCACAGCACGCCTCCATAACCGTATCCGCTGTATGCGCGATTTTGGTGGAAGACCGAATTGGTGATAGTCAACTCTTTCCCACGGCAGGCGATAGCTGCGCCGCTGTTGTTTCCTTCGTTTTCGATAAACGAACAGCTGTCAATCTCCAGTTTGTCGCCTTCAAAAAAGATGGCGCCGCCCGGTATGCCGCCGCGTGTACATCCGTTCCGGAAAGTGATTCCCGAAATCTTCGCATTCGTGCCGGTTGAGAATTGCAGGATACGCTGGCCGAAATAGGGATTGACGCCGGATTTAACGGTCGTGTTTTTGCCCACAATCGTTACGTCGCGTCCCTCTCCAATTATCACCGTTGCCGGTGAATTGAATTCGCCGCCTTCTTCCAGATAGATTGTGGCCGAAGCTCCCAATGTTACCGACGCTATCGCCTTGGCCAGCGTTTTAAATGCTGCACTGGGCGAACTCCCGTTGCTGGTGTCGCTACCCGTGGGCGAAACGTAATATACGTCGTCTGCCCATGTTTGGAATGTAAAACATCCCAACGTAATAAAAAACACAAAAGAAAAAATCTTTTTCATAATAAAAATAATTTGTAAATTAATAAAAAATAAAAAAAACTAACAAATAAATAAATTCCTTACTGATAAACTCTTACCCAGTCGATAAGAAAGTCGAGCGGCAGTAAATCCACATTGTAACCACCTTGTCCACCCCATACCCCGCCGAAGGCGAAGTTGAGAATCAGGTAGAAGCGTTGATTAAATGGCCATGAGCTTGGAGTGGCCGAAGAAGGCCGCTTGGACTGGAAATACATTACTCCGTCTACGTACCATTCCAGTCGGCCGTCGTGCCATTCGAATCCGAATACGTGCCAGTCGGATGTTGCCGTCGGATCAATCAACTTGCTTCCTACTGCCGTTTTTTTCTCACCGTCGTGAAAATGGGCTGCACAGTTGAACTGTTCGGGTAAATTACCGACATATTCCATAATGTCGATTTCGCCGCTGTAGGGCCAGTCGCCATAGACCTTGTCGGTGGGCAACATCCAGATAGCCGGCCATGTTCCGCTTCCTGGCGGGAGTTTGGCGCGCACTTCCACGCGGCAGTATTTCCAGTCGCCTTTGTTGAGTGTTATCACGCTGCCTGAGGTGATGTAAAATTCTTTTCCGTCCAGCAATTTCTTATTCAGAATGGCGCCATCGTCCTTCCGCAACGTGTCTTTGTTGATACAACGGATTGTTAAATGTCCGTCTTTGACAAAGGTATTTTCAAGTCGCGCGTTGGCGTAATATTGCATTTCGCTTCCGCGTTCAAATCCTACTTCGTATCCCCACTTTTTGGGATCCGGTATTCCTTCGTAGTTAAATTCTTCCTGAAATACCAGCCGTCCATAACCTTTGGGAATGGACACGACCTGCATGACTCCGGCGTCGTCGACAGTCAGTTGCCATTTGCTGTCGTCGGCTGCCAGCGTCTGAACGCCTCCGGCGGTTTCGGCATGTTCGGAATATGGCATACTGGCTAATTGCTGTACTCCGCTCAGGGTGTAACCGGAACCGTGATCAACATCGGTGCGGACGAAATATGGCCCTGCTTGCCAGTCAATCGTTGAAAAATTTCCGGCTTCGACAGCGCCTTTGCCAATTTCCAGACTGAACAGCCCGTCGGCGTCGGTCTGTACTGCGTGCTGTTCCTGATATACAACCGTTCCGTCGGCTGTCTTCTGATGAATAGCGTAGCGAACACTGATCGACTTGTTGGCCACCAGCACGCCTTCGCTGTTTCGCATTACTGCCTGATAGGGAAATCCTGTCTGTCCGGAAACATTCGCTTGAACGCAGGTAAGCAAAATGATACATATTAATAATGTGTATTTCATTTGGTCGTTGAATTTGATTTGATGACTTTAATCAGTTTAATTTCTTTCGGTAATGTTACCTGAAGCAGATAGTAGCCTGATGGACAGGGAGTGAAATCGACTGCCTGTTCTGCGCCGGAGAATGTTCCGGCGTTCAACATGCGTCCTGCTGAATCGAAAAGTTTCCAGTCAGCGGCGTCCGCTTTTCCCAGAATGTACAGCTTATCCTTTACGGGATTTGGGTAGGCGAAAAGTGAATGTTCTTCTGCCGGACTGTCAATTGCCGTGGCGCGTAACTGGTCGGGTTGCAGGAAACCCGGAGTAACGCTGTGCGTCTTGCCGGAATCTGTAACAGGGATGGTCAGGATTTCTCCAACCGTCCAGAAAACGCCGCTGCCTTCGCCGCCTGTGGTGGCGATCAGTTGCTGCGCACTTGCCACTGCAGGCAAGAGAAGGAGATAGAGTGTAATCAGCTTTTTCATCTTACAGTTGTTTTTTTGCAACGCCGTCATTCTGTTATTTCCTGTGCGGACAGATTTCCTGCATCGTCAATTGTTACACTCCATTTCTTTCCGCCGGAAGACGTCATAATCACCTTCCCTGCGTTGTCGGCATACTTGGCGTAGGGTACCGATAGAAATTGCTGAATTCCTGTCGGTAGATAACCGCTTCCTTTATTTACCTCAGTTTCGAGGAAATAAGGACCTTTCGCCCAATTGATGTTGGCGAATGTTTTTTCACTCTCGCTTATCCCTTTTCCTATTTGCAGGGATACCATGCCGACTGCATTGGTGGGGACGGAGTTGTGAATCTCCGAATAAACTACCGTTCCGGCTGTTGAGCCTTCCCGAATGTTGAATCGGACTTTTACGCTGGCTTGGGCCAGCGCCGAGCCATCGTTACCGGCTATGAGCGCCTGGTACTGAAAAGAGTCCGGCGTTTGTGAACTTGCTGTGGCCATGATCAAAAATGTCGCGG
The DNA here is from genome assembly GCA_031279795.1 of Bacteroidales bacterium. GTDB lineage: Bacteria > Bacteroidota > Bacteroidia > Bacteroidales > WRGA01 > WRGA01. Next base: position 653 of record JAITHZ010000108.1, on the reverse strand, counting down.
CGAAAACTAAAAAAATTTTTTTCATGATCTTGAATTTCTATTATTATGTAAATACTCGAAAATGTTATGACAAAGTTAGAAGATATTGGCAAATATCACTTGCAAAAATTGCGTTATTTGTTGCATATTTGTCGCATGACTTGCATAAATGTCGCAATTTGTTGCATAAATGTCGCATATGTTAAAATATGTTCAATTTTTCGCCTCCGGTGACGTATTTGTGGATGTTTTTTTGAATGAAAAAATACAGAATATTTGGATGAAAAATTAAATTAAAATTGAACGAAAAATTAAATGAAAGTTGGATTCAATTAGGAATTAGGAATTAGGAATTAGGAATTAAGAATTAAGAATTAGGAATTAGGAATTTCATGTAGATAACGGCGATGTCTAATCAGGTGTTGAAAACGCCGTTAGGCGTTGCCTGTGAATAACCCCAAATTTATTTGGGGGAAGATGACAAGGAAAAGTCAAAATCCGTAGGATTTCTCCTCTTTATCAAATAAAAGCGGGAAGCTGCTACGCAGTTAAGGGATGAAAAATAAATAACCTGTAACGGTAAGTCCCGCAGATAGTGTCATTTGGCTATGAAATCGCCAAGCTGACACGATCGTCATTTGTGTCAAATGACTATTTTTCAGCGATTTGAAGTT
>JAITHZ010000107.1 GCA_031279795.1 Bacteroidales bacterium | reverse complement strand
TCCCTAAATAAAACAGATTGCAAAAATACGGTTTTTCGGAAAAAAAACATACGCCAACATTAAAAAGTTGAGAGTGAATTACGAATTACGAATTACGGAAACTGGCGAAGTTTCGTAATTCTTCCTGATTGGCGATTTTTTAAAAAAATATATAAAAACTGCAACTTTCTTCCAACACATATCATATTTGTCCTGTTTTTTCGTTTATAAGTGGGTAGATAGATTTGTAAAATTTTTGAGTTAAAGCAATGCCGTGTTGACAATTTTACGAAAAACAATGCCTTAAAGTTCAGAAAATGGAAAATGTATGAAAATTCTTCTTGCCAATAAGTTTTATTATCCGCGTGGCGGCGATTGCATTTATATGCTCGAACTGGAAAAACTGCTGAAAAAAAACGGACATGAAGTTGCTGTTTTTGCCATGCAGCATCCGCAGACTGTTGAAACGCCTTTCCGAAGATATTTCCCGAAAGAGGTTGAATTCTCGCTTTCGAATAGAAAAAATGTAATAGACACGTTTTGCCGTCCGTTGGGCGACAAGGAAGTAACGAATCTGTTTCTTCGACTGCTGGATGATTTTCAACCAGACGTTGTTCATTTAAGCAACATTCACACACAGTTGTCTCCAGTGATAGCCAGACTGTCGTATGAAAAAGGCATACCGGTTGTCTGGACGATACACGACCTTAAGCTGCTCTGTCCACGCTACGACTGTTTGCGAAACGGTAAAACGATTTGCGAATCCTGCTTCAGTGATAAAAAAAACGTACTGAAATACCGGTGCATGAAAAACAGTTTGCCAGCGAGTTTGCTGGCATATATTGAAGCTCGGAAATGGAATGTCGAAAAATTGGATAAATACGTCAGATGGTTCATTTGTCCCAGCAACTTTATGCGACAAAAAATGATACAGGGTGGTTTTTCCGAAAGTAAACTGGTTACTGTAAATAATTTTCTCAACGAAGAAAAACTTGTCGTCGCCGATTCTGTTGAAAAAGAAGATTTTTACTGTTACATCGGGCGGCTTTCGCACGAAAAAGGAATAAAAACGCTGGTACAGGCTGCAAATACATTACCTTACAAATTGAAAATTATAGGAGATGGCGTCATGTATTCCGAAATAAAAAACGATATTCATGGAAATGTCGAACTGGCTGGATACAAAACCTGGACAGAAATAAAAACACTCATCCGGCAAGCACGATTTATCGTTTTGCCATCGGAATGGTATGAAAACAATCCGTTCAGCATCATTGAATCTTTATCGCTCGGAACTCCGGTGCTGGGCGCCAATATTGGCGGCATACCCGAACTTATTGAAGAAAATATAAACGGAATACTGGCCGAATCTGGCAATGTTAACGACCTGAAACAAAAGATTATCTATTGCTGGGAAAATTTTCCATCAATAATTGACAGTAAAAAAATTGCATCAGATGCTAAAAAACATTTTTCAGCTGATGAATATTACAAAAAATTAATATCTTTGTACCCAAAATCTATCTAACAAATATTCACATCCATAATGATGAAAAAACAGCCAATTTATTTTTTTCTCCTTCTCATTTTTGTGCTGTATGCCTGTTCAAATGAGATTGATTCCCGCATAAACGGGCAGTGGCAATTAAATACTATTGAAGAAAACGGTGTAACCTCGCGCGTTGATACGGTATTTTACTGTTTTCAGGAAGGCGCTCTGTTCGTGTACACTGTCTTGATTCCGAAAGCCTACAAAGAGTACTTCTATTATTGTGGATACGCCAATTATCCTTCGGAAAATACCGTCGAAATTAGCATGCCGGAGGATGATGGAGGCCCAATTGATTTTCAGTTTATTACAAAATCAAACTGGGAAGAAAGACAAAAAACATTCACTGTTGAAACGATCGACAGCAAACGGATGGTGCTGAGTGAGGGAGGTAAACGATATTCATTCCGAAAACATTAAATCGTATGATAATGAAATATTTAGCAGGTACTTTGGGTTGCATCTTCGCCATAATTTCGCTTTCTGCACAAGAACAATCCGTGAACTACCGAGCCGAAATGTTCGGTTCAGTCGCTTCCGGCGACAATACGCCTTTCTGGATGCTGTACCATAATTGGGGTATGACGCCATTGAAAGCAACGAATGGATATGTTCGCGCTGGCGTTTTTTACAGCCGGACACTGAATCGTGACTGGTCGCTGAATGCAGGGCTTGATGTTGCCGTTTCGTCGGCTCATGCTTATAACACATGTTGGGTACAGCAAATTTACGGCCAAGTAAACTGGAAAATCTTTCAGCTTTATGCAGGATCCAAAGAAGACTATACTTCATTACTGGATAAACAGTTAAGTTCTGGCGATTTTGTTGCAGCGAATAATGCACGCCCCATCCCAAAAATTCAAATCAGTATTCCGGAATTTGTTCTGGTTCCTTATACGAAAGGCAATTTCTACATTAAAGGACACTTTTCTGTCGGGAAATTTATGGACGGCAACTTAATAGAAAGCAAAGCTTTACCGCTGAACCGTCCTTACATTTACAACCAGCTGGAACACGGGAAAGCAATCTATTTCCGGTTTGGAAACATCGACAAAAACAGCCGCCAGTTCACCTTCGGAGTGAACCATCAAGCCCAGTGGGGCGGGGTTATCCACAGATATGTAATGAAAAATAATAACGGAACTTATGAACCTGGCTATGACATTGTGAAGCAACCTTCCACAATAAGCGATTTTCTTCGCACATTTGTTGCAAAAGAAGGCGGCAGCGAGGCGTCTCTCACAGACAAACAGTTTGTCGCAGGGTCGCATATTGGAGCTTATCTTTTCCGGTATGACCATAAACTGAATAACGGCCGTCAACTGAGCGCCTATATCCACCATTTTTTTGAAGACGGTTCCGGCATGGTTTTCGAAAATTATCCCGATAATTTGTATGGCATTCAATATAAATCCGGTGGAAAACATCTCTTGTCAAACGCCGTGCTTGAATTTATTTACACCAAACAGCAATCGGGCGCTATCCACTATAATGCCATTAAGGATGAGGCACACAGCCACCTTAAGGGAAACGGAAACGATAATTATTACAACAATGTTGACTATATACAGGGACCTTCCTACTTTGGACGAACAATGGGTACTCCACTCTTTCTTTCGCCTGAATACAATACCGATGGCCATGTAAATTTTAAAGGTTCCCGTATTATTGCCTTTCATGCTGGCTTTGAGGGCTTTTTCACTCCCGACCTCTCATATCGTTTGCTGGCCACAACCGGCCAAAACTGGGGCAGATTTTACGTGCCATTTACATCCATACACGATGGCGTTGCCACAAATCTGGATATTATGTACAATTGCCCGAAAATGAACGGTTGGGAATTTAAACTTTCGACAGGTTATAATGCAGGAGCTTTTTTTGGCAGTGATACGTTTGGAGCAGGAATTACCGTAACAAAGCGGGGAACAGTATTTTCAAAATGATCCCTGAATCAACGCTACACAGAGTTTGTGCAAATTATCCCGAATCAGATGCACATTTTTGATGCCAGTTTGTACAGATTATAACTGTAAATAATAACTATCTTTGGCCGTTAAAAACCAAGCCCCTTACAATACTAATTTCTTTAAACAACTTTAAACATGGAAAATTTAAACAGAAAAACCAGCACAGGCGCCAAAACGTATCCTGAGCGCATTATTCAGTTTGGCGAAGGCAATTTCTTGCGCGCTTTTGTGGACTGGATTGTGTACAACATGAACCAGAAGGTGAATTTCGACAGCAGTGTTGTTGTTGTCCAGCCGCTTCCTGTGGGAATGATTGACTTGCTGAACGAACAGGATGGCCTGTACCATGTGAATCTGCAGGGAATTGACAGGGGCAAAACTGTTGACAGCATTGACTTGATTGATGTGATTTCGCGTGGTATCAATCCCTATTCCCAGTTTGATGAATACATGCAGCTGGCCGAAAACCCCGAAATGCGTTTTGTCATATCCAACACCACCGAAGCTGGCATTGCGTTTGACGAAACTTGCCTCTTCGACGACAAACCGGCAAAATCGTACCCTGGAAAACTGACGCAACTGCTTTTCCGCCGTTACACAGCCTTCAATGGCGCTGCCGACAAAGGCTGGATTATTTTCCCCTGCGAACTGATTTTTCACAACGGTACAGAACTGAAAAAATGTATCCATCAGTACATTGATTACTGGAATCTGGGCAACAATTTCAAAAACTGGTTCGACACAGCCTGCGGAGTTTACTGCACGCTGGTTGACCGTATTGTCCCCGGTTATCCGAAAGATACCATCAACGACATCTTGGAAAAAATTCAGTTGAATGACAAACTGGTGGTGAAGGCCGAGATTTTTCATCTGTGGGTTATCGAAGCTCCCGAATCGGTGGCGGCCGAATTTCCCGCCGGAGAAGCCGGACTGAATGTTTTGTTTGTACCAAGCGAAAAACCTTATCACGAACGAAAAGTAACCCTGCTGAACGGACCGCATACCGTATTGTCGCCCACTGGCTATTTGTCGGGACTGGATACTGTGCGCCAATGTGTTGAAGACGATGTGATCGGAAAATTCGTGCATCAGGTCATGTACGACGAACTGCTGTCGACGCTGGATTTGCCCAGCGATGAACTGAAACAGTATGCCAGCGACGTCCTCGACCGTTTTCGCAATCCATTTGTAAAGCATTTTGTTACGAGTATCATGCTCAATTCTTTCCCGAAATTCAGGACGCGCGATTTGCCCGGACTGAAAATTTTCCTGGAACGTACAGGAAAACTGCCAACTGGTTTGGTGCTGGGACTGGCAGCCATTATCACATATTACAAAGGTGGAAAACGGGGCGAAGACACAATCGTTCCGAATGACGACCCTGCTGTTTTGAAGCTGTTGGCCTCGCTTTGGGCGTCGAACGATGTGGCTAACGTTGCGTCCGGTGTTTTGGCCGAAACCTCCTTATGGGGCGAGGATCTGAACGAAATATCCGGATTGACGGACTTGTTGTCCAGTTATTTGAAGTCAATTCTGGAAAAGGGAATGAAAGAAACAGTTTGCTCATTATGGAAATAAAATTTCTGAAAATAAACCCTGCGGATAACGTAGCCGTTGCATTGACTGATTTACATGCAGATGAACAGTTGGAGCTTGACGGCAAAATGATTGTACTGACATCCAAAATCCCTGCAGGCCACAAGTTTGCTTTAACCAACATTCCTGAAAAAACGCACATTATTAAATACGGTTATCCTATTGGAAATGCACGTCAGGATATTTCGCAGGGCGATTGGGTTAATGAAAAGACAATCAGGACAAATTTGTCCGGTTTGTTGGACTACTCATATCATCCCCAACCTGTTGCCCTGAATATTCCAGACAGACGTCTGACTTTCAGAGGTTTCAGACGGACAGACGGACAGGCGGGAATTCGTAACGAGATATGGATTATCCCAACTGTGGGATGCGTGAACGGCACAGTTAACAAGCTGGCCGAAACACTTTGCCACGAAACGCAAGGCAAGAACGTGGACGCTATTGTCGCTTACACTCACAATTACGGATGTTCGCAATTGGGAGATGACCACGAAAATACCCGAAAATTCCTGCGTAACATGGCTCAGCATCCCAATGCCGGTGGTGTACTGTTTGTTGGGCTGGGCTGTGAAAACAATCAGGTGAGCGCTTTTCGCGAATTGCTTGGCGAATACGACGATACCCGCATCAAATTCATCGAAACCCAACAAGCGGGCGACGAACACGAAGAAGGCATGCGGCTGCTGCGCGAAATCTACGCTATCGCATCAAAAGACGTGCGCGAAGACATTCCCGTTTCCGAATTGAAAATTGGCTTGAAATGCGGCGGCTCTGACGGCTTTTCCGGCATCACTGCCAATCCGCTGCTGGGCGTTTTTTCCGATTTTATCATAGCGCAGGGCGGAAGTGCGGTTTTGACGGAAGTCCCTGAAATGTTCGGAGCTGAAACAATTTTGATGAATCGTTGTGAAAATGCTGCCATTTTTGACAAAACAGTTCGTTTGATAAACGATTTCAAAGGTTATTTCATGCGTAATGAGCAGCCGGTTTATGAAAATCCCTCGCCGGGGAACAAAGCTGGCGGTATTTCCACTTTGGAAGAAAAATCGCTGGGCTGTACGCAAAAGTGCGGTCAATCGCCGGTCAGAGATGTATTGCAGTATGGCGACCGCCTCCAAACCAAAGGTCTGAACCTGTTGAGCGCTCCGGGCAACGACCTGGTAGCTGCTTCGGCGCTGGCTTCCGCAGGATGCCATCTGACGCTGTTCACCACCGGACGGGGAACTCCTTTCGGAACGTTTGTGCCAACGTTGAAAGTCTCTACAAATTCCTCTCTTTGGCAGCGAAAGCCGAAATGGATTGATTTCAACGCAGGTACGATTGTCGAAAACGAATCGTTGACCGATGCAAACGAACGCTTCATCAATTACGTAATTCGCGTGGCAAGCGGAGAACCGGTGAATAATGAAAAAAACGGCTTCAGGGAAATTGCTATCTTTAAGACTGGAGTTACATTGTAATTAGGAATTAGGAAAGGGAATTAGGAATTATTTTAAATAAAAAAAATGAAAAAGGTAAATTTATTTTTGTTAGCATTTTTTTCTCTGTTCTTCTGTAACTGTAACGGAAAAAATGCGCAAATTGTGGTTGAAAATTCGTTAGATTTCGACCGGAAGGGTGAAATGGCAGAGGTGGCAACAGCTAACTTGAAAGCCGATTTTGGCAATAAAAGCTATGTCTTGAAAAATGAAAAAGGCGAAGAGGTTGCTTATCAATTGTCGGTCGATAAAAAGTCGTTGATTTTTCTGGCTGATGTACCGGCCGGAGCAAAGACTGTCTACACCTTGCAGGAAGGAACGCCGGCGCCAGTTGCCATCAAGACAAACGCACGCTTTGTTCCCGAACGAAGCGACGATTTTGCCTGGGAAAACGACATTGCCGCTTTTCGCATGTATGGCGCTGCACTGGAAAAAATTGAAAATCCCAGCAACGGCGTGGATATCTGGATGAAATACAGAGATGAACCTGTGATGGACAGCATCTATGCCGGACGTTTGCGCAAACTGTCTTATCACGAAGACAACGGATTGGGCGGATTTGACAGTTACGATGTCAAACACACGCTCGGCGCTGGCGGAAATGCGCTTTATACCGATAAATTCTGGATTGGAGACGCCTTCGATTCACACATTATCCACGAGTGCGGCCCACTGCGTTCGGTCTTTTCGCTGGTTTACGACACAATCAAGGTGGGCGAAACCTATTACAAAGAAATAATAACCATTACGACCGAAGCTGGAAGCATCCTGAACAAAGCTGTCGTCCGTTATGAAGGCCTCGAACAGCCTATTCGTCTGGCTGCTGGCATTTTCATGCACGGCGACAGCGTGAATACTGTTTTCGACAGGAAAAACAACACACTGGCTTACACCAAAAATACGGTTACCAACAAAGGCATTGACAAGGGACAAACCTATATCGGCATGTATGTTCCGGTTGTAACGTCAGAGGCGTTTTACGAAGACCGACATATTGCCATCCTGAGCGATTATGTCATCGGTTCCGACTTTACGTATTATTTCGGCGGAGCATGGAATGGCTGGAAATTCCCTTCGGAACAGGACTGGCTTACGGCTCTGACGCAGTTCAGCCAGGCGAAACGTACACCTTTGAAAATAACGACTATTTGAGAGTTGAGAGTTTAGAGTGAGAGAAATATGGAGAAATTAACTCGAATATTGCTGCTGCTGTTTCTGCTGTTTTCTGACCATATTCAAGCTCAGAAACTGTTTACGCTCAATGATTTGATACCGGGAGGAAGAACATATAACCGGTTTGTGCCGAAATCGTTGCAGTTGCTTCAATGGCGGGGCGATGAATATGTCTACAGGAAAAATGCCGATACATTGCTTTCTGTCAATCCTGCAACGCAGAAGGTATCCGTTCTTATAACGACAGCTATCCTGAATGAAGCTCTCCTGACGGTTAATGTCGCGAGAATTGGCGAAATACCCTTGTTGTATTTTCCGCCCGAAAAACCTTCGGTCGCAGTTTTCTGGCACGATGGCCATATTTTTCATTTCGACGCCAACGCACGATGCATTGTTTCTGACATTCGCGAACAGGAAACATGGGAGAACAGGGAGATTTGTTACCAAACAGGTTTTATGGCATTTACCAAAGATAATAACCTGTATATGGCGTCGCCGACAAACGAAATTATTCAGGTCACAGCTGAATCCAATCCGGATATTGTCTGCGGCCAGGCGACGCACCGCGAAGAATTCGGAATTGAAAAGGGCATTTTCTGGTCTCCAGGTGGAAAACGCCTTGCATTCTACCGAACAGACCAGACAATGGTTGCGGATTATCCGCTGGTTGACGTATCGGAACGAATAGCGCGGCTTCAGCGCATCAAATACCCGATGGCCGGAATGGAAAGTCACCAGGTTACAGTGGGAATTTTCGACCTCGCAACCCGAACGACTCATTATCTGGAGACCGGCACACCCAAAGACCGTTACTTCACAAACATAGCCTGGAGCGCCGACGAAGATACACTCTATATCGCCGAAGTAAATCGCGGTCAGGACACTTGCCGACTGAATGCCTACAGTGTCGCAAACGGGATAAAAACTGCAACGCTGTTCGAAGAAACGCATCCCAAGTATGTCGAACCACACAACCCGCCGGTATTTTTGAAGTCCGGCCATTTCATCTGGCAAAGCAGGCGCGACGGATTCAACCATTTGTATCTGTATCAAAGCGACGGTCGGCTTGTTCGTCAGTTGACGTCAGGGAAATGGGAAGTCGTTCAGCTGATTGCTTTCGACGAAAACGAACAGGAAGCCTTTTTTCTGTCGAACGAGGAAAGTCCGCTGCAAACACATGCCTATAAGGTGAACTTGACGGATTGCAGACGCACGCGACTGACAAACGAGGAAGGTAAACATGCAATCATGGTCAGCGCTTCGGGCAAATACGTTCTCAGTCGCTACTCTAACCCGCAAACGCCTGCTCATACTGTTCTTATCGAAACGGCTTCTGGCAAAACAACCAGTCTGCTGACAGACAATCCTTATTCCGGCTACATCTTGCCGGATATTTCGGTGGGTACAATCAAAGCCGCCGATGATTCGACCGATGTCTATTACCGGATGGTAAAACCTGCGGATTTCGATGCATCAAGAAAATATCCTGCGATAATATATGTATATGGCGGCCCGCAGAACCAACTGATAAGCAATTCGTGGCTTTGGGGGGCGCGTGGATGGGATATTTACATGGCACAGCGTGGGTTCGTAGTCTTTTCGCTGGATAATCGCGGGTCAAGTGGTCGAGGACTGGCTTTTGAGAACGTTATCTTCCGGCGACTGGGTGTCAACGAAACCGAAGACCAGATGAAAGGCGTTGAATTTCTGCAGTCGCTGCCTTACATCGACAGCGCTCGCATCGGCGTTCATGGCTGGAGTTTTGGCGGATTCATGACCATTGGTCTGATGCTGCGTCATCCCGATGTATTCAAGGCAGGAGTAGCCGGTGGCCCTGTGATCGACTGGAAATATTACGAAGTTATGTATGGTGAACGATATATGGATACGCCTGCCGAAAACCCCGACGGTTATGCAGAAACTAACCTGAATCTGCGTGCCGGAAACTTGAAAGGAAACTTGCTGCTGATTCACGGAGATATGGACTCTACGGTGGTGCTGCAGCACAGTTTGTCGTTCTTGAAAGCATGCATAGAGGCTGGAACATATCCCGACTTTTTCATCTACCCTGGCCACGAACACAACGTACACGGGCAAGACCGCGTCCATCTGCACGAAAAAATATCACAATATATTGAAACAACACTGAAGTGAAATTGTTTGATTTTTCAAGAAAACAATGTATCTTTGCAACGTCAAGTTAAATTATAAATGTGTGTTAAGACTGATTTTATTTTACAAATGAAAATACAGTTGGAAGTTTTGGGAATTCGCTATATGCACAGCAGAACGCCGACAGGGGCATATGTACTGATCATGGGAGAAATTGGCGGTTTGCGTCGTGTCAGAATTATTATTGGCATGGCGGAAGCGCAGTCTATTGCTTTGCAATTGAAGCAGATGGATTTGCAACGTCCGCTCACGCACGATTTGTTCCGCCATTTTCTGGAAACGTTCAATATCCGACTGATAGAAATTTCCATCTGTAAATTCGACGACGGCATGTTTTTTTCAGACTTGATGCTTGACGATGGCCAAAGCTGCAAACACATTGACGCTCGTACGTCGGACGCTGTGGCGCTGGCAATGCGTATCGGCTGTCCGATATACATTACGGAAGAAATCATGGAGCAGGTGAGTGAAATCTCTGCGGAGGAGGACTTGTCACTGGAGCAACCGTCGGCAGCCGACTATTCTCTGAATGACTTGAGAGAACGACTAAACGAAGCTGTCAAAAATGAAGATTATGAACTGGCTTCGGCTATTCGTGACGAAATAAAAAAACTGGAAAAGCAATAATCCATCATCATTATGAAAATTCTGATTTTAGGCGCTGGAAAAATGGGCGTCTTTTTTGCCGATGTGCTGTGTTTCAAACATGAGGTAGCTTTGTACGACATTGATCCGAAACGGTTGCGCTTTGTTTTCAATACTTACCGAATGCAGGATGTGGGCGAGGTAGACG
>JAITHZ010000028.1 GCA_031279795.1 Bacteroidales bacterium | reverse complement strand
GTCGCGACGGCAACACAGGCTCGCTGAACAACAGAGGACTGGCAGGCTACTATTGGAGTAGCACTCCGTTTAGCAGCGATCAGGCATACTATTTGCAATTTTTTAGCTATGATACTTTTTGCAGTCACTTCTACCACATGAATGGTTTTTCTCTCCGCCCGATTCTCTCCGAGAATACGACAACTAATATTGATATGACATTTAATGAACATACTGAATCTGTCATTGTTGGATATTACAGCATACTCGGCAGGAAAAAACCTGCAAGCGGATTGTATATTATTCTGTACAGTGATGGTAAGACGGAAAAGGTATTGAGGTGATCAAAACAGGTTATTGATTTTTGTAAATAATATAAAATTATGATAAATTACGATTTAAAAAAAATCCGAGCGATGGTATTCGATGTCGACGGAGTTTTGTCGCTCGCAACAGTGGTGCTGCATCCAACCGGCGAACCGATGCGCAGTGTAAACATCAAGGATGGATACGCCATGCAGTTAGCCGTTAAAAAAGGCTACCAGATAGGCATCATCTCTGGCGGCAAAACCGAATCTGTCCGGTTGCGTTTCGAGAGCTTGGGCGTAAAACATATTTATATGGGAGCATCCGTCAAAATCGGCTGCCTTGCCGACTTCATGGAAAAAACCGGACTGTCGGCAGAAGAAATCCTGTACATGGGCGACGACATTCCCGACTATGAAGTGATGAAGGTCGTCGGATTGCCGGTATGCCCAGCCGACGCCGCCGCCGAAATCAAGCAGCTGTCGAAATATGTTTCCCCATTTGCTGGCGGCATGGGATGTGGACGCGACGTGATTGAACAGATCTTGCGTTCTCAACATTGCTGGATGTGCGACGCCGAGGCTTTCGGATGGTAATTGCTTAATTGGAAATCGGCCTGCTTTTGCAACGTTAAGAAATAAAAAATTAATAACTTGTAATAGGATTCGGAAAATAAAAAAATACGTAAAATGCTGTTATTCAGTAATAAATGTAATAAATGCATAAATTAATCACAAATACTTGCACACTATTGAGAAAAATGTGTAATTTTGCCACAAATTTGATGATTAAGATGTTTTTATTGGAATTTAGGATTAGTGCAGTACGTTTGATACAATAAAGAATGAAGCAATATATTGATTTGCTTACCCGAACAATAGATGAAGGAGTCAGAAAAGAAGACCGCACCGGAACCGGAACAGTCAGCATTTTCGGACATCAGATGCGTTTTAATCTGGAAGAAGGATTTCCGCTGTTAACGACGAAAAAAGTACACATCAAATCCGTTATTTATGAATTACTGTGGTTTCTCAAAGGTGACACCAACGTGCGCTATTTACAGGAAAACGGCGTCAAAATATGGAACGAATGGGCAGATGAAAACGGAGATTTAGGCCATGTATACGGCTACCAGTGGCGTTCGTGGCCTGCATACGACGGCAGATTCATCGACCAGATAACAGAAGCGGTGGAAACTATCCGTACAAACCCCGATTCACGAAGAATACTTGTCAGCGCATGGAATGTAGGCGACTTGCAAAATATGAAACTACCGCCATGCCATGCGTTTTTTCAGTTTTATGTAGCAGACGGTCGGCTCAGCTTGCAACTTTACCAGCGAAGCGCCGACATTTTTTTGGGCGTTCCGTTCAACATCGCTTCATACGCGCTGCTGTTGCAAATGATGGCGCAAGTAACCGGACTGAGAGCCGGCGATTTTGTGCATACTTTCGGCGATGCACACATTTATCTGAATCATCTCGAACAAGTTACACTGCAATTGTCACGCAATCTACGCCCATTGCCCAACATGAACCTGAATCCGGAAATTACCGACATTTTTGATTTTTCTTACAACGATTTTGAACTGACTGCTTACAACCCACATCCACACATCAAAGGTGAAGTTTCGGTTTAACCAACAGTTGAAATATAACATATAAATATTTTAGTAATTATTTTTTTAACATTAAACTCTACACTATCATGCCAAAAATATCCATTATTGTTGCTGCGGATGAAAACAATGCGATAGGGAAGAACAAACAAATGCTCTGGCATTTACCTTACGACCTGAAAAATTTTAAGGACTTAACCAGCGGACATGCCGTAGTCATGGGACGCCGGACGTTTGAATCGCTCCCAGCCGGAGCATTGCCCAATCGCAAGAACATTGTTTTGACCGGTGTTCCTGAAGCCATTATTGACAATGTATTCGTGTGCACATCAATTGAAGAGTCCCTTTCCCTGTGCGACAAAGAAGAAGAGGTTTTCATGATCGGTGGCGCTCTGGTTTATAAACAGACATTGCCAATGTCCGACAAACTCTACCTGACCCGTGTCCATCATGTATTTAAAGACGCCGACACGTTCTTTCCTGAAATTGATTTCACCCAATGGAATGAAATTAAAAAAGAAGAACATCCTGCCGATGAAAAACATGCTTACCCCTATACTTTTCATCATTACCTCCGGAAAAAGATGGAATAGCGGAAGACGAAAAATTATTGCGCATTGGAAGAATGAATCAACATCTGTTATCCAAATTTTTTGAACAATGAAGATTTTTGCCATCGGATGGAATTATCCTGCACACAATAAAGAGATGAAGCGAACGTTTTTATCTGAGAATCCGATCGTGTTCATGAAACCCGATTCGGCGCTCTTGCAAAACGGGAATCCGTTTTTTATTCCCGATTTTTCGCAGGATGTGCAACACGAAGTAGAAATTGTCATAAAGATAAATCGGCTGGGTAAAAATATTGCTGAGAGGTTTGCATACAGGTATTACAGTGAGTGTACTGTCGGGATTGATTTTACAGCACGGGATTTGCAGCGAAGCTTGCGGGAACAGGGACTTCCATGGGAAATCAGCAAAGCATTCGACGGTGCTGCTGCCATTGGAGGGTTCATCCCAGTTGAACAGTTCGACAGTATGCAAAACATTGATTTTTACTTGAATAAAAATGGAATAACGGTACAGAAAGACAATACCGCCAGTATGCTTTTCGGTATAGATGTGATTATTGCGTGGATTAGCCGTTTTTTTACTGTCAGAACGGGCGATTTGATTTTTACCGGAACACCCGCCGGCGTCGGAAAGGTGGAAATAAACGACCACCTGGAAGGTTACATACAGGACAGAAAATTGTTGGATTTTTATGTACGGTGAATAAGATAAAAATAAAAAGATTACATAAATAATTATGAAAAACTATTCATTTTACACACAGTTAAAATGTGGATTAACAGGGCTGTTTATTTTCTTGACATTGTGTGTGTTTGCGGCAGATGAAACAGCTCCGTCTGTTCGTTCAGGAAAAACAGGGCTGCATTCGTATGTATCGTCGTCGGTATTATCCGAAGGCAAATGGATAAAAATCAGGGTAAAAGAAACCGGAATTTACAAAATAACCTATGAAGAACTGGTAAAAATGGGATTTTCGAATCCGGCCAATGTCCAGCTTTACGGATATGGCGGCTGGATACTGGATGAAAATTTTTTACTGCCCAAAATCGACGACTTACCCCAACTCTCCGTATGGGTTGAGAAAGGCACTGATAATGTGTTCAATGCCGGCGATTATATCCTTTTCTACGCAAAAGGAACAGTGAAATGGACGCTGAACGCAGGAAAATTCATTCACCTCAATAATCCATATTCCAACTACGGCTATTATTTTATCACCGAAAACACTGCTCCAACAAGGCAGATGTCCGTCACACCGGCGCTTAATTCTTATTCGCAGGAAATCACCACTTTCGACGATTACAGTGTGCACGAAAAAGACTTGGTCAGCATCTCACACACTGGACGCGAATTTTACGGCGAAGATTTTTCATTCAATCTTAGCCAGAATTTTACATTCGATACTCCCGGCATCACACAGAACGAAGGCCATGTTTATATCAGTTTCGTATCTAAAGCAACATCCTCAACTCTCGTAACGGCAAAAATCAACGGCGGAAACACAATATCATCGCCCGTTGGCATTCCAACAAGTTCATACGAAAACGCCAAAGAAACGATCATTCAGGGAGGATGGGACGAAACCAAAAACGAAACCAATACCGTCAATATCGCGTATGGATCAGCGGGACATTCAAATGTTCGGCTCAATTTTATCCGCCTGAACTATATGCGTTCCCTGCGACCTTACTCCGCTGCCACATTTTTTCGGAGCAAGGCCGCCATCGGCAGAGCATCAAGGTATACCCTCGCAAACGCCGGCGCAAACGTGCTGGTTTGGGACGTTACCGATGGTACAAACGTGCGTCAAATGGAAACTCATACATCAGGAAGCAATCTCTATATTTCGGCACAATCATCTGGATTGCAGGAATTTGTAGCTGTTGATATTTCGAAAAACAGCCAGTTACCATCACCGGAAGTCGTTGGAGAAATTCCCGTCCAGAACCTTCACGCATTGCCGCAGACTGATTTGGTTGTGTTGACCCATCCCGATTTCAAGGAAGAAGCCAACCGGATTGCCGAAATGCACCGAACAGTTGACGGCCTTCGCGCTCACGTCGTTACTACTGAAGAGGCATACAACGAATTTTCGTCGGGAACTCCCGATGCATCGGCCTACCGCTGGCTTATGAAAATGTTTTATGACCGTGGAATGGCCTCCGGAAAAGACGGTGAACTCCCGAAATACCTGCTGCTTTTTGGCGCTGGATCTTTCGACAACCGCCTGCTCAGCCCCGAATGGAAACTGGAAGTTCCGAGCAACAAGGTGCTGACTTTCCAGACGGTCAATTCGCTGGTGGAAACTTCATCGTACGTGATTGACGATTACTTCGGTTTTCTGGATGACGATGAGGGCGTTACGCTCAATAGCAACCGGGTAGATATTGGTATCGGACGTTTTCCGGTACGAACGTTGCAAGAGGCTAAAAATGTAACTGACAAAACCATAAATTATGTGATGAATCCCATTTATGGACCATGGAAAAGCAATGTCTGTTTCGTTGCCGATGATATGTCAGGACAGGAAAAAGCGCCCATCCACATGACACAGGCTGACGAACTGACCACATCTTTTCTGGAAAAAGGCAGCAGGGAATTTATCGTCAACAAGATATACCTGCAAACATTTCAACGACAAACAAGCGCATCGGGCTATACCTATCCCGACGCAACAAAAAAATTGCAAAACTTGCTGAAATCCGGACTCTTAATGGTGAATTATACAGGACACGGCTCAACTACTCGCTGGGCGGAGGAGGGCATTTATACAATCCATGACGCCGATAATCTCCATATCTCCCGCCTTCCGCTGTTTGTAACGGCAACTTGCGATTTTACTCGATTCGACGGTTTTGGATTGTCGGCTGGCGAAGTTGTTTTCCTGAATCCAACCGGCGGAGGAATTGCACTTTTTTCTACAACTCGAATTGTGTATTCACAAAACAATTTCAATATAAATAAGGAGTTTTGCCGTAATATTTTTTCCCGAACAAGCGATGGCCGCCGTTTGCGACTGGGCGACATCCTGAGGCTCTCAAAACGAAGCGATAACTTGTGGGGGGATTCCAATAAACTGAGTTTTACTCTCATCGGAGACCCTGCCTTGACACTGGCCTATCCCGAATATCATGCGCAA